>CAZJTM010000001.1:0-99945 GCA_964548925.1 uncultured Verrucomicrobiota bacterium
ACCCAGTCCGGTTTTGATCGCACACAAAATTCCGGTTTTGAAAACTACACGACAGAGGGGAAGAAGTTCGTTGCTTTCTGAAACCCACGGGGCACTATCGGGGTATTGAAGGAAACGAGCATGACCGCGCCTGCTGAATTGCCATGAGCACGACCGCCCCACCCGTCCTTTCCCGCCCGCCCAAGACGAGCGCGCTGGCCATCTGCAGCTTGGTGTTGGGCATCTTGAGCCCGGCCTGCCTCTTCTTCGTCGCCGGCATCCCGGCGGTGATCTGCGGACACCTGGCGCGCAGACGCATCCAAGACTCGAACGGCCGGTTGACCGGCCATCGTCTGGCGATGGGCGGCCTGGTCACGGGCTACCTGGGGATCGCGGTGTCCGTCCTCATCCCGTTGTATGTGGTGCAATCCATTCCCAAGCAGGTGAAGGCGCGCGAGGCCTTCATGCGGACCGGTTGCACCAACAACCTCCAGCTCATTCAGAACGCCAAACGGCAGTGGGCGGAGGAGCACAAGAAGGACCTTGGTGAGACGCCGACCAAAGAAGACCTGCTTCCGTACCTGCCGAACCAGCAATTCCCCCGTTGCCCCGGACGCGGCGACTACTCGCTCAAGCCCGTCGCCCAGCCGCCCGAGTGCCCGATCCCGAGCCACAAGCTGCCGCCGGAGCCAGCGCGTTGAACGCGGTCGGTCCGGCGCGGTCGAATGGGCATGAACTGGAACGCCGTTCGCGCCCGGGCCCGCCATTATTGGCAGACTGAAATCCGCCCGCTGCTCCTCCTCGCGTTGGTCGTCTTCGCCGGCCGCTCGTCCTTCGCGGACTGGAACGACGTGCCCACCGGCTCGATGAAACCCACCATCCTCGAAGGCGACCGCGTGTTCGTGAACAAGCTCGCCTACGATCTCAAGGTGCCGTTCACCACCTGGCACCTCGCCGAGTGGGGCAACCCGCGGCGCGGCGACATCGCGGTCTTCTATTCTCCCTACGACGGCACGCGGCTGGTCAAGCGCGTGATCGGCCTGCCCGGCGATGTCGTGGAACTGCGCGACGGGCAACTCCTGCTCAACGGCCACCCGGTGAGCTACGCACCGCTCGACCCCGCCGTGGCCCGGCAGGTGACGACGGCGGAACAAACCCATGGACGCTTCGCCAGCGAGCAACTCCCGGAGAGGACGCACGCCGTCATGGCCCTGCCTGGCGTGCCGGCCCGTCGGACCTTTGCGCCGGTGCGCGTGCCCGAGGGCCACTACTTCATGCTGGGCGACAACCGCGACAACAGCTTCGACTCCCGTTTCTGGGGCGCGGTGCCGCGCCAGCAGATCATCGGTCGCGCCACGGCGGTAGTGTTGTCGTTCGATCGCGAGAACTGGTGGCTGCCGCGCTGGCGGCGCTGCTTCTCGGCGCTCGACCCCGCGTGAACAGGCGCGCTCCCATTCCGGAAGAAGACCATCCAGCCTGTCTCCAACTGCGCGGGCGTGAGGCGACTCCCTGCGTTCGCATTCTCTGCGTCCGGCGCTTCGAGAACAGGAAGTGAGAGAGAAGAAGACGGAGACAGGCTGGAAGCCCTGTCCTACGGAGCAAACCCCGTCTTCCCTCGCGCCCAGAAGTGCCACCCCGAATGAAACCGGCATCCGGGCACAGCTCCGTTTCCGGCAAAGAAAACGGACATCCTTCTCTGCCAGTGTGCGGAAAGTCCGCCCACAAGCCGACAAGAATGTCGGCGCTCCGAAATTCGGGCAGGCCCGCAAGAAACTGAGAAGCGCCCCCGGCATCTTGGCACCCCTGGCATCGGATCGAAAATCTGTCGTTGACGCCTGGGCCCGCGGGTTTACCTTTGTCCCGCATCGGCAATGCGCGTGCAACCGTCAACCGTGACCGCCTCCAGGTTTTCGCGACGAGCGTTTACCCTGCTGGAGTTGCTGGTCGTGGTGGCCATCGTCGGCACGCTCGCCGCGATGATTCTGCCCGCCCTCGCCCGAGCCAAGCAAAAAGCCCAGGGCATCTCCTGCATGAACAACAGCCGCCAACTGGCGCTGGCGTGGATGATGTACGCCGACGACCACGCGGGCGTGCTGGTGCCGAACCGGCACGGGACGGACGCCCGATCCGGCGCCAACCCGAACAATTGGGTCAGCGGTTGGATGGATTGGAGCAGCCTCCCGGACAACACCAACGTGCTGTTTCTGACGGACCCCGCTTTCGCGAAGCTGTCGCCCTACTCCAAGCAGGCCGCGAAGCTCTACAAATGCCCGGCGGACCAGTCCCGCAGCGCGCTCAACCCCGGCCCGCGCGTGCGGAGCATCTCGATGAACGCCGCCATGGGGGACGGCAACAAGGTTAACTTCGCCAACTGGATTCCCACGTTCTTCTTCGCCAAGAAGCTTGATGAACTGACCCAGCCCTCGCCGACACACGCCTGGGTCTTTGTGGACGAGCATCCCGACAGCATCAACGACGGCTGTTTCTTCGTGAACCCGCACGCCCTTGGCAACAACGCCAGTTGGAAGGACCTCCCGGCGAGCTACCACAATGGCGGGGCCGGCCTGGCCTTCGCCGATGGCCATGCGGAAATCCGCCGGTGGACCGATCCCCGCACACTGCAGCCGGTGACCTTTGGCGATTTTGTGGGCGTGCCCTGCGCCAAAAGCCCGGATTACGCGTGGGTGGCCGCCCGCACCCCGCAGCGGTAGCAGCCCGTTCCCCGGCTTTCTCCTCGCTGCTTTTGTCCCTGACAGTCCGCGCCGGCTCGCCGATGCTTTGGCTCGCGCATGAAAAAGCCCTGCCATCCGATGGACCAGTCCCCAAGCTCCGTTCTGTTCACCCACGCCAACTCCTGTGATTCGCCAGCCTGTGGCTGTCGCGCCGGCCTGGACCGGCGCGCTTTCCTGAAGCTCTCCGGGCTCGCCGCCGGCACGCTGGTGCTGGGGCGGTTGCCCGCCGTGGCCGGACCCTTCACCCGAAAAGACTTCGATCATCTCGTGCCGGCGGACAAGAAACTGACGCCGGAGTGGGTGAAGTCGCTCTTCGCCCGTGGCGAGCCGACGCGTTACCGCTGGCCGGAATCGCGGCTCATCGGCATGCCGGTGGGCGGCCTCTGTGCGGGGCAGGTTTATCTCGGTGGCGATGGCCGCCTGTGGCACTGGGACATCTTCAATCAGCACCTCCATACCGGCAGCGGCGGCCCGCATTACGCGAAGCCGATGGCGACGGACTCGCCCTTTGCCCAAGGCTTCGCGCTGCGCGTTCGCCAGAACGATCAGGAACAGACGCGAGCGCTGGATCACACGGGTTGGAGCGAGGTCAGCTTCAATGGCGAGTACCCGATGGGGCACGTCGAGTATCGGGACGCGAACTCCCCGGTCGCCGTTTCCCTTGAAGCCTTCTCACCCTTCATCCCGTTGAACGTGGAGGATTCTTCTTTGCCGGCGACGGTGCTGCGTTTCAACGTCACAAACACCAGCCCGCAGAAGCTTGACGTCGAACTCGCCGGCTGGCTGGAGAACGCGGTCGCTGCCAAAGCAGGTGAAACGCAGGATGTGCTCCGCCGCAATCGCATCGCCCGCCGCGGCAGACTCACGTTCCTCGAGTGCGCCGCCCAAGCCACGCCCGCCAAGCAGCCCCAGACCACTCGACCGGACATCCTGTTCGACGACTTCGAGCGCGCCGCTTACGCGCCGTGGACTGCGGAAGGAACGGCGTTCGGCAGCGGCCCCGTTGAGGAGAGCAACGTTATCCCTTACCAGGGCAATCTGAACATGCACGGTCAGCGCGCCGTAAACACGCATTCCGCCGCGCCGGCCAACGACGTGGGCGCGCGCGATGCGCACACGGGCACGCTGACCAGTCCGCCGTTCACCATCGAGCGCGATTACATCCGTTTCCTCATCGGCGGTGGCGGGCACGCGGGCAAGACCTGCGTGAACTTGCTCGTGGATGGCAAGCTCGTGCTCTCAGCCACCGGCGCGAACGACAACAAGATGAAGCCGCACACGTGGAGTGTGCGCCGTTGGGCCGGCAAGATCGCGCGCATCCAGGCGGTGGACAAGGAAACCGGCGGCTGGGGCAACATCGGCCTGGATTACATCGTGTTCAGCGACCAGCCGGACACGCCGCCGGGACCACTCGCGGAGCAACCGGATTTCGGCACGATGGGATTGGCGCTGCTCGGCGATGCAAGGGGGGACTCCGGTCATGTTGAACTGGAGAGCAATTTGCTGCCGGCTGCGGCATTCTTCAATGCGACCCGCCGCGAGGTGATGCTCGCGACAAGGCCGTTTGGCGAAGAACTCGTTGGCGCGCTCTCGCGGCGGCTCACGCTCAAGCCCGGCCAAACCGGCGAAGTGACCTTCCTCATCACTTGGCATTTCCCGAACCTCAAACTGCCCAAGCTCCCGCCCGGTCGGCATTACGCCTCACGCTTTGCCTCCGCGCTTGCCGCCGCGGAATACGTCGCGGCGAACCTCGACCGTCTCGCTTCGCAGACGCGCCTCTGGCACGACACCTGGTACGACTCCACACTGCCGTATTGGTTTCTCGACCGCACCTTCGCCAACACCTCAACCCTGGCCACGTCCACCTGCTATCGGCTCGCCAACGGACGCTTCTGGGGCTGGGAAGGCGTCGGCTGCTGCGAAGGCACCTGCGGCCACGTCTGGCAATACGCCCACGCCGTCGCGCGCCTCTTCCCGCAACTGGAGCGCGACACCCGCGAGCGGGTGGACTTCGGCCTCGCTCAACAGCCCGACGGCGCGATCCGCTTTCGCGCGGAGCACAATGACACTCCCGCCGTGGACGGCCAGGCCGGCACCATCCTGCGCGCCTTGCGCGAACACCAGATGTGCGCCGACGCCGCCTGGCTCAAGCGCAATTGGCCCGGCATCCGGAAAGCCATTGAGTGGCTCATCACCAAGGATGTCAACGGCGACGGCCTCATCGAAGGCAACCAGCACAACACGCTCGACACGGACTGGTTCGGGCCGGTCGCGTGGTTGAGCGGCATGTATCTCGCCGCGTTGCGCGCTGGCGAGGAGATGGCCCGCGAGGCCGGCGACGAAACCTTCGCCCGGCGCTGCCGCGACGTTTTCGAGCGCGGTCAGCCGAACCTCGTGAAGCAACTTTTCGACGGCGAATACTTCATCAACAAGCCCGACCCGAAGCACCTTGACGCCATCAACTCCGGCACGGGTTGCCACATTGACCAAGTGTTCGGCCAAAGCTGGGCGTGGCAGGTCGGCCTCGGGCGGGTGCTGCCCGAGAAGGAAACCGTGTCCGCGCTGCGCTCACTCTGGCGCTACAACTTCACGCCGGACGTCGGCCCATACCGCGCCGCCTACACACCGGGCCGCTGGTATGCGATGGCTGGCGAGGGCGGCCTGTTGATGTGTACCTTCCCGCGCAGCGATTGGGACTACGCGCAGGCGCGCGGCAAGGGCGAGGACTGGGCCGCCGGTTATTTCAACGAGTGCATGAACGGCTTCGAGTATCAAGTCGCCGGCCACATGCTCTGGGAGGGCCTCGTGATGGAAGGACTTGCCATCACCCGAATGATCCACGACCGCTATCACGCCGCGCGGCGGAATCCGTGGAACGAGATCGAGTGCGGCGACCATTACGCGCGGAGCATGGCCAGCTACGGCGTCTATCTCGCCGCGTGCGGCTTCGAGTACGACGGCCCGAAAGGCCGGCTCGGCTTCGCGCCGCGCCTCACGCCGGAGCATTTCAAGTGCGCTTTCACCACGGCGGAAGGTTGGGGAAGCTTCGCGCAGAAGGTCGAAGGTCGGAGCGCGAAGTTCGAAGTGGAACTGCGCTGGGGCAAACTCACGCTACGCAGGCTTGGACTGTCCTTACAGAATGGCGTGAAGCCGCTCCGGGCCAAGGTGCGAGCGGGACGCCGGCGCGTTCGGGCGAGACTGACGACGGGAGCGTCACGGATCACGCTTGAATTCAACGAACCGCTGGTGTTGAAAGCGGGCCAGGCCTTGGAAGTGGTGTTGACTTGAGCGTGGCGGCGCGCCGCAAACTCTTGGAGGAAGACGGCGACGCTCTGCCGTGTCGCCGCCACGGTTCAGGCGAACAATGCGCGACTTCACTCGGGGGATTCTCCCCCAATCCCAGAACGCTTCAAATCCCTGGGAAACCTACGCCGATTTGACGAAGGGCGCAGCGCTTATTCCACCTCCTCGGTAACCTCGCGGAGGATGGCCTGCTCACGGCTTTGGAGCAGGCGGCCTTCCAACGGGAGCAGGACGCGATAGAGGGCCACGATGGCGGCGAGAATCACGCTGGCCGCGATCAGATTCACCGGCAGCCACGGCAGCCACTCCAAGCGCGTGAACAGGAACTGCAACCCCGGCGGGATGGCGATGGGGGTGAGGATGATCGGCGTCGCGAGCATTGTCGCGAACCCTCCCACGAACACAATGGGCTTGGGCTTCTTCGCCTGGAGCGTTCCCGCGGCCATGCGGTACGGCACGAGGATGGACGCGAGATTGCACATCAGGCTGAAGAGCAGGAACGCCGTCGGCAATTGCACCAGCGCCGTGAGCCACACTGACAGGCCCGGGCGCAGCAGAAAACCGATCAACGTCAGCAGCGCCGCCGCCACGCCCGCCATGAGCGGGAGGAACGCGAGGTTCTTGGCGAACAGGACGCGATCCCGCCGCGTGGGCAGCAACACAAGCGCGCGGAAGCCGTTCCGGTCCAGCCCGAACATGTTGCCCATGGTGGGCGCCAGGCAGAACACGGCGAACGCCACCACGCCGGTCATCACGAAACCCACCACGCTTTCCACCGGCGCCTTCTTCAGCCGCGCCATCTGCATCCCGCCAATCAGCAAGCACACAACGATGGGCATGATGAGCGCCATCTTGAGCGCGGGCTCGCGGACCAACGAGCGAAACGTGGCCAGCGCCAGCGCCGCCGTGTCCTCCGGCAACCCCGGCAGCGTGCGCTCGACGAACAGCCGTTTGCGCGGACCCGCAGCCACGACCGGCGTGGCAGCGGCGGGTGCGAGTTTCGCGGCTTCACCATTCTGCGCGCCTTGATAGAAACGCAGTGTCATCCGGTAGGCGCGCATCAAGCCAAACGCCCCGAGCAGCGCGCTGGCGGCGGTTGCGCCCAGTGCGGGCCAGGCGTTGCCGTTCTTCAGGCTCATGGCGCTGTAACCGACCCAGCCAGGTGGAATGGCGAGATGCGCTTGTTCCACGATTTCCGGCAGCTCGAACCCGCCCCGTGTTGAGCGGGGTTGGGATGACGCGCCCTGCGTTTGCCGCGGCTTGTTTCGCGTCTTGTCCTTGAACCACGACGAGTTGAAAAAGAGGTTTGGCAACTGAAAGACCAGCACGAACCCGATCGTGACCCAGACAACCACCGCGCGGCGGCGGCGCTTGTTCACCATCAACGCGGCCAGCCAGCCGCGCAGGCAATACGTCCATGCCGTGACCATGAACAGGAACGCCAGCACCACCGGCAACAACAGCACCAACCTGACGCCGCCGCCCACCGCCTGGCCGAGACACAGCCCGATCATCGCCGGCAGCAGCATTGCGATGCTGGGCGTGAAGTGCGACGCGGCATAGTTGAAAACAAAGACCTGTTGCAAGGTCAGCGGCAGGTGCAACAGCTTCGTGAGGTCCACACTCTCCGACCGCTGGATCTCGGTGAGCAGGCCGATCATCCAGAACATGAGGAAGACCAGCATCACCCCGTCCCAGGCGAGCAACAACACCGGGGCTGGCGCCTTGACGCCGAGGAACACGCCCGACATCAGCCCGCCCATCGCCAAGCCCACGGCGGCGCAAACCAGCAGCACCAAAACAACGACAGCGAGAATAGCGTTGAGTTGGCCGCCGCGGACGAATTGGTTTCGGCTCAGTCGCCAGCGCAGCCAGACAATGGCCCGGAATTGCTCCCAGTTCATCCGCCGCCCTCCAGCCAGCTCAGCTTCTGCCGCTCGAATTGATCCGCCCCCACCACTTGCAGGAAGCGTTCCTCCAGCGAGCCATCGGCGTGCAGCGCGGCCATGTCGCCTTCATGAACCAGTTTCCCCAGCGCGATGATGCCGACGTGCGTGCAGAGTTTCTCCACGATCTCCAGCACGTGCGACGTGAGGAACACCGTCGCGCCGCGCTCGACGCAGCGCTTCAAGGTGTCGCGCAACACCCGCGAAGCCACGGCGTCCACACCTTCGAACGGCTCATCGAGGAACAGCAACTCAGGATTTGGCAGGAGCGCGGCGGCGAGGGCGAGCTTCTTCCGCATGCCGTGGGAATACTCCAGCGCGAGCTTCTTCTCCTCGCCCGCCAGGCCCATCATCGCCAGCAACTCGTCCGTGCGCTCGCGCACCGTGGCCGCCGGCAGCAGATACATCCGACCGATGAACGTGAGATACTCGCGCGCGGTGAGATTTTCAAACAGGGCCAGGTTCTCGGGCACGACACCGACGCGCCGCTTCGCTTCCAGCGCGCGATCCGGCTCGCTCACGTCCTCGCCGAGGATGCGCATCGTGCCGGCGGACGGCGCGAGAAGGCCAGTGAGCATCTTGATGGTGGTGGACTTGCCCGCGCCGTTCGGCCCGAGAAAGCCGTAGAACGTGCCGCGCTCGACACGCAGATTGAGCGCGTCCACAGCGCGCACGCTGCCGAAGTGTCGGGTCAAACCCACCGTTTCAATTGCGAGGCTCATGTTTACTTGGGCAAGCGCGGCGGGGCTGACGACCGCATGCCGCGCCGGTCTGCTGGCGGCGGTTATACGCGGGCCAGGCGGTTGACGTCAATGAAACGCGGGCCGAATGAGAAACGCCCCGCTGCGGGAACTCCGCCCGGAGGTTCGAGGGCGGGCTTTGGCAGCACTCGCGCCGCCCGAAAGCAGCGGAGTTCCCCAGGAAGCTGGCACGTTTACCTATGGTCCCGAACCTCGCGAAGCGTCCTGGAGTGCGGCGGCCCTCCGCCGCTTTTCCCCGCTACCAATCCGCGCTCGGCTCAAAATCGTCCGTCACCGAGATGCGATCCGTCTTGAACCGGTAGATGGCCTTCACCATCGCAGGCGACGCGGTCCGTTCAAACCACGCCGCCGAACACCACGGATACTGGCAGGCTACCGGTACCAGCCGATGTTTCACCGCGTTCTGATGGACGTAATTCAACCGCGCGAGATACGAGTGCTGAAGCGTCAGCCGCGTCTCCCAGAAGTTGAACCACACCTGCCGACCGGGCGCGGCATCCAGCTTGTTCACCCACTCGGCGGTCTTCACGTGGAGCATGCTCATCATGGCGCTCGAGCTGGAGGCATCAACCGCAGTGGGCGGCGAGTGGGCGACGAAATGGTAGTGGTTCGAAAACACCGCCCACGCCTCCACTTGCCAGCCGAACCGCTCCGCAACCGTCAGCAGCCCGCGATGCAAGACCCGCAGTCGAGGTGGGCCGCGGAAGTGGTGCGCCTTGTCCAGCGTGGCGGCTGTTACGAAGTAAGTGCCGCGCGTGGCAAGCTGATGCGTCGGGGCGTGCGGCCAAGGCGTCTTGGGCTCGGGCATGGGTGAGACATAGCAAGGACGTTTTTGGTTTGGAAGCCTCAACCCAAAGCGGCGGAGGGCCGCCGCACTCCAAGACGCTGGCGCGACTATGTGAGGCCGACGACCCCGCGAAGTGCCTTGGAATTGGTGCCGCGAGGGTGTTTCAGCGATTCACTTCTTGACGAGCTTCCTTAGCAGCGATGCGTTTGAGAAATCTCCAGAGCCGCTCTCGCCAGCAGCGTTGACCTGCTGATAGGCCCAGCCAAACGCTCCAATTCTGAACAGCGCGTCATACTGACCGTCTTGTATGGCTTCCCTTTCCGCAATCAGCGGCTCAGCCAATGGAAGATTCCTCAAGTCGCCGTGGTGCCGTAGCTCGTACCGTCGGAGCATGTCATCGCTGATTTCACGACGCAAGTGAGGCTTCAGTTCAGATAGGTCACTCGGCAATTGACCGTCGCTGGCGACAAGGTAATCGGCCAAAGCTGATCCGATCCACGTGGCGAATTGTTGCTTGGCGTCTGTGCGCAGGCGGCTTGAAGCGAATTTGAAATCGCGTTCTGTTCCTTCCCAATCGGGAATTGACATGACGGTTTGCAGCCAACTCTGAATCGAATGAAGCTGAAGTTCAGGAATGTTTTGATCGGGGTTTTGTTCCAACCATTCTCTGAGCTTGTGAACTTTCCTCGCCAATGCCGCGGCTTCGGAATCCACAGGATCGCCATTTGTCCGCGAAGCGTTTGCTTTCAGGCGCGCCAATTCGTTTGAATCCTGTCGGAGCTGTGAAACCTCTCCCCGCAACCTGAGCAACTCGCCAGTATTGCGGTTGAACCGCTCATTGTCTTCTCGAACCACAGCAAGTTGGCGCGTAACATCATCCCGCTCGCTCTGCACCTGCCGGATTTGTTCGAGTAGTGGCGACTGCTGCTGTTTGAGCGCCCGAATCTCGGCTCGTGCGATTGAAGCTTGCCGCGCTTCGTAGATTCCCGTCCCGACGGCGGCGGCGAGTGCTGTGCCGATGATGGTCTTTTGCAGCGTGGTCATAACAATGGCGGTTGTGGTAGCGATAGTTGTTCCGGCGAGCAGGGCGGCGGCGGAAACCTTGGCGGCGAATCCTACGGGGACGGTTTGGATGGCGTTCGCCGAGACCGCGCCCGCGATGGCCGCGCCCGTCAACGTCACGCCGCGCTTGCTGAACAGCTTCCGCAGCTTTTCCAGCGCCCGGTTCACGCGCATCTTCGCCGCGTCCTCCGTCGCGCCCAGCGCCGCGCCGACTTCGCTGAAACTCTTGTTCTGGAAGAACCGCAGCACGACGGCGTGCCGGTCCTGTTCGCCAAGGCTGGCGATGGCTTCGTCCAGCAGCGGCGCGATCTGCAGCCAGGTTGAGTCGCTGGTTCCGGGTTCATTCAAGTGCGATTGCATGTGCGCCTCCTGTTCGCGGCGCTCGCGGCGGCGCTGGGTTTTAAGGGCATCGGCGGCCACGTAGCAGGCCGTGCGGTGCAGCCAGCTCGGCAGAATGGTATTCGGGCCCAGCGAGCCGGCCTTGCGGGCGAGGAGGACAAAGACGGCTTGCGTGACTTCCTCGGCCAAATGCGGGTCGCCCACCCGCCGCACTGCCGCCGAATAGACGAGGCCGATGTGCCGGGCGACGAGCGATTCAAACGCCGCTTCTGACCGGTGACGGGCGTAATCCCGCACCAAATCCATGTCCTCGTTCGTCATCCGCTTTATTCATGGACGCAGAAGCGGAAAGGGAACAGCCTTTTTTGCCTCTCTTCTGAGAGAACTGCCGGCGCCCTCCATGCACCGAAAACCCAAACTCAGGGATTCAGGGCGTCCAAGGATGACTCTGATCGAATCCCAGAACGCTTTGAATTCCTCGGGGGGACTGCCGCGGCTTCGAAGATCGCAGGCAAGCGGTTGGAGCCGGAGCAACGGTTCCGTCGCCGACCGCATGTCCGGAGGCGTCGGCCACCGGCCCATGTTTCGCCTTGAGCGCCCCCGCGAATGCACTAGCATGGGCGCCGTGCTCGCATTCACTTGGCCAACACCCACCGCGGCCTCGCGCTGCGGTTGCTGAACTATGAACACCCTCGTGTCTCCCGAAGCCCCCGTGATGCTCGACACTCCCCCGCCTTTCCCGGCGCCGAAGCGCAAACCCACGTTGTTGATCGTGGATGATGAGGAGGGACCGCGGCAGTCGCTTCGCGTGATCTTCAAGGATGACTTCAACCTGCTCATGGCGTCGGACGGGCCGACCGCCATTGAACTGGCCCAGCGGCATCCGATTGACGTGGCGATCAGCGACATTCGCATGGCCGGCATGTCGGGCATCGAAGTCCTGGAGCGGCTCAAGTACGTCTGTCCCGGCATCGAGGTCGTGATGATCACGGCATTTGAAACCACCGACACCATGCGCCAGGCCTTGCGGCTGCGGGCGTGTGATTACATCAACAAGCCGTTTGACGTGGCCACCATCCGGGCCGCGGTCGCCAAGGCCCTGCAACGTCACACCCTCGAAAGCGAAATCCACAACAACGCTGAGAATCTCCAGGCGCTGCTCTCGGAGTTGCAGAACCAGAAGATCGAGGAGCAAATCGCCCAGACGCGCGGCGAGATTTACGCCAGCATCATTCATGACATCAACGGCCCGCTCACGGTCATCTCCGGTTTCATCCAACTCTTGAACCAACGCATCGGCAACGCCTCGCGGCTGGAGGTCGAGGACCTGGAGTTTCTCAAGGACCGGCTCAAGATCATCACGCGCCAGGTCACGAACTGCATCGAGATTTCGCGCCGTTACCTGGGCTTTCTGCGCAAGCAATCCGAGGACACCCCGCGCGTGGGGGTGAACCAGTTGCTCAAGGACATGGGGCAGCTCGTGCGCGTGCATCCCAGCCTCCAAGTCAACGAGTTTGTCGTCAAACCGCTTCTCCCGGACATGGCGGTGCGGATGAATGGCACCGATTTCATCCAGGTCCTTCTGAATCTCACCGTCAACGCCTTTCAATGCACGCCCCAGCCGCATCGTGTGGAGGTCTCCGGCGAAGTGCTCGCGCAACCGCTCGAGTTGGCCGCTTTCAAGGACTCGCCGCGGGCGCGCTTCCTGAATGTGGAAGGGTTCGACAACGCCGCGCCGCTGGTCGCCATGACCGTGCGCGACAACGGGCCGGGGATTCCGCCCGAGGTGTTGGGCAAGATTTTCGAGCCGTACTTCACCACCAAAAGCAGTTCGCAGGGCACCGGGTTGGGGCTGAACATCGTGCAACGGCTGATTCGCAACGCGCGCGGCGCCCTGCACGTCCAGACCAACCTGGGCGAAGGAACGTCGTTCACGGCCTACTTCCCGGCGGTGCGGCTGCCCACCGCTTAGCCCGGATGCCTCTTCCCGTCGTAGCGCAGACTTCCAGCCTGCTGTTTCGCTGGGCTTCCAGCCTGCGTCTCATTCCAGTTGGCAGCCGCCTCCAGTGCTCGACGGCCTGCCGCTCGCAAACCGGGGGGACGGCAAAGACACGCTTCGGCTTGGACCGCCGCGGTGTGCTGAGTGGCAGCGCCTGGAAGATGCCCATGCTTCGCTTCCGATTTCCGCAACCCGCGCGGAGGACCGTCACCTTGAGCGCGACCCCGCACGTTGGGACGGCGTTGTGAACGCCGAAACGCGCACCCGGCTGACGTACCGTTACGAACGCTGGCGGGCGTTGGCCTCCGGCGTTCTCGAATCGGCCGGCTCCACCTTCCTCCTGCTGACGGCGGTGAGCCATTATCACGCCGGCGCGGTATCCAAGGCGCTGGTGGCGGGCGGCGGGAGCGTGGGACTCATTCTCTCGCCTTGGATCGTCTCGCGCGTGGAACGCCTGGGTTGGCCGGTGGCGCAAGCCGCCTCGCGGCTGGCGCTGCTCGGCGCGGCCAGCATGGGCGTGATGGCGCTGGTGCCGATCCTGCCGGTGTTCGTCTGCGGATCGGTGCTGGCCATGGCCACGGCGGCGGCGGCGATCCCCCTGATGACGCAGGTCTTTCAGGAGAACTACCCCGAGGCGCAGCGCGGCAAGCTGTTTTCCCGAACGGTCATGATTCGCATCGCGGCGGCAGCCGTGTTCAGCGAGTTGGCGGGGCGAGCTCTAGCGGGGAACCTGGCGCGGTTTCAAGGGTTGCTGGTCATCTTCGCCCTCGCCTTCGCGCTGGCGGGCTATTGCAACCGCCGCTGTCCTTCGCGCCCGCTCCAGGCCACCGCCGGCTCGCACCCGTTCAAGGCGCTCCGCTTTGCCGTCGAGGATCGGCTCTTCGGCCAAACCCTCGTCATGTGGATGCTTATGGGCTTCGGCAACTTGATGATGCTGCCCTTGCGCGTCGAGTATTTGGCGAATCCCAAGCACGGCGTCACCTGGGCTGGCGCGCCGCTGACCGCCGCCCATGTCGCGCTGTTGACCGGCGTAATTCCCAACCTCGCCCGGCTGGCGTTGAATCCCTTTTGGGGCTGGGCCTTCGACCGGATGAACTTCTTTGCGTTGCGGATCGTGCTGAATCTTGGGTTCGCCGTCGGCATTTTCTCCTTCTTCGCCAGCCAATCCGTCTGGGGTCTGGCGGCGGCGGCGGTCGTCTTCGGCATCTCGAACGCGGGCGGCGACGTGGCGTGGAGCTTATGGGTGACCAAGTTCGCGCCGCCGGAGCGGGTCGCGGATTACATGAGTGTCCACACGTTTTTCACCGGTTTGCGCGGCGTGGTCGCGCCGGTCGTGGCGTTTCAACTCCTCGCGCACTGGTCGGTCGCGCAGATCAGTTGGCTGAGCGTGGGGTTGATTCTGGCCGGCACGGCGTTGCTGATCCCCGAACTCAAGGCCGGGCGGAAGGCCCGCCCAGCCGGCGCGCTGGTCGAGGAAGTGTCCGAGTGAAGCCGGGCGGGGTCATGCTGTTCCCTGACGCGGCTCAACGCAAAGACCCAGCGCGGCAACACCTCAACCAAACCGGAGCGAGGACATTTTTGTCCTTGCGTGCCCGTAGCCTTGCTTGCGGTGGCGGACAAGGATGTCCGCACTCCGACCTCGATGGCGGAGTCTTCGCTGGATGCACTGATGTTGGGGAATGGCAGTGCGGAGAACGCGGGGCAATGCCGCGCCCTGCGGCGGCTCACTACCCAGAATTCTCCGCGCTTATTCGTCTGCTTTGCGTTTTTGCGTTCAGGGTGCGTTGGATCTCTTGCAGAACCTTCCGTCCCCGGCTTGATTGCTGCGCGCGGCGCTCTTCTTCCTCCGCCCGGCTACGGCGCCGCCGGCAATTGCCGCAGCAGGGTTTTCGCCCGTGCGATCCAAACCCGGTCGCGGCGGCGCTGAAACGCCGGCGCGTGTGCGTCGTCGGCCACCACGTCCCGCAGTTCGGCGCGGGCCAGGTCGGGCTTGCCGGTGGCAAGGTAGAGTTCGGCCAGTTGCACCTTGGCCCGGGGATAGGAATGGCTTTGCGTGACATGCTGCCAGTAGAGGATCGCATTGTCCGTCTCCCCGAGGGCCGTCAACGTCTCCGCCTGCGCCATCATCGTGTAGCCGTAATCGTGGTCGGGCTTCTCGGTGAGCACGCTTTCCAGCAGGGGTCGGGCTTCCTGCGGGCGTTTCAAACGCAGCAGGCACTGGCCAAGATGGGCGCGGGTGTCTAGGTCCTGCGGGTCGCGCTCCAGGGCGGCTCGGTAGCAGGCTTCGGCCTTGGCTAGCTTGCCTTGCTGGAAGTAAACGTCGCCAAGCTGCGAGTGATGGTGCGCTTTGTCGAGGTGGTGAATCTGCGCCTCCAGTTCCTTGATCCGTCGGCGGTGGTGCGACCCGGGCAGTTCGAAACCCAGCGTGGCCGAGGGCGCGGCGCGATAGACCAGGAAGAAGTAGAGCACCGCGTTCAGCCCCGGGAACAGCCAAATGAGCACGGCCCAGAGCCACTCGCGGCGCCGGAGCGCGTCCACGAACATCCAAAGCTGGAAAACCAGCAGGATCAGCACCCAGAGGTTGCCCGACAAGAATTGCATCGGTGCGCGTGATTAAAGTTGAAGCGTCCTCCCGAAGCCATCCTATAATCCGCCCACCGGAACCCCTTGCGCCCCCGGCTTGCCCCGGTCCGCCGGCAGGGGGGCGCAGGTTTCCCTCAAGTTTTGCTGTGGCCGCCCGATAACCAGTCAGAAGTGCCTCTCGCCGGCATCCGTGGTGCATGGATGCGGGCGCGGGCGTAATTGGTCTTGAGCCGTTCGCGTGCAGGAACGGGCGGCGTCCGAAGCATGAGCGTTGAACAACCACAGATCGTGCCGCGCTGCGGATGTCCCCCCGCGGCGGCGGGGGACTCGTTGTCCACGCCAGCCACGCCATCGGATACGGAGTTGCTGCGGGCGTTGCTCGACAATCTGACGGACCACATCTACTTCAAGGATCGCCAGTCGCGCTTCGTGCGCTGCAGCCGCGAACAGGCCCGGCGCTCGGGCTTTGCCGATCCCAGCGAGATGATCGGCAAGACGGACCACGACATTTTCACCGCGGAACACGCCGACCAGGCGCTTGCGGACGAGCAACACATCCTCCGCACCGGCGAGCCGCTGATTGGCAAAGTGGAGAAGGAAACCTACGCGGACGGCCGGGTGGCTTGGGTGCTCACCACGAAGGTGGCCCATCGCGACGCCAGCGGGAACATCATCGGGACGCTGGGCATCTCCAAGGACATCACGGCGCTGAAGGTGGCGGAGCTGCGGATTGAAGACCTCGACCGCCGGCTTGCCGACACCTCGCGGCTGGCCAGCATGGCGGAGGTGGCCACGGGGGTCCTGCATAACGTCGGCAATGTGCTCAACAGCGTCAACGTCTCCGCCACCCTCGTCGCCGACGGCCTCCGGCATTCGCGTCTCGGCAATCTGGCGAAGACGGCGGCCTTGATTCGCAGCCAGAATGGCAATCTTGCGGACTACTTCACGAATGACCCGAAGGGGCGGCTCGTGCCGGAGTATCTGGCGAATCTCTCGGAGCACCTGTTGGCCGAGCAGGAAACCCTGCGCAAAGAACTGGAGCAGTTGACCCACTACGTCGAGCACATCAAGGAAATCGTGGCGATGCAGCAAAGCTACGCCCGCGTGGCCGGCTCCATCGAATCGCTGCCCGCGTCGGAGTTGGTGGAGGACGCGTTGCGGATCAATTACGCGGCCTACGTCCGCCATCGGATCGAGGTGGTGCGTGAGTTCCAGCCGGTCCCCTTGGTGCGGGTGGACAAGCACAAGGCCCTCCAAATCCTCGTAAACCTCCTGAGCAATGCGAAATACGCCCTGGATGGCGCCCGGGCGGAAGGCAAGCGGGTGGTCCTGCGCATCGAACCCTGCGGTGACTCCGCAGTGCGCGTCCGCGTCACCGATAACGGGGCGGGCATTGCGCCCGAAAACATGGAGCGGATTTTTCAGCATGGCTTTACCACGCGCCAAGGTGGTCACGGCTTTGGGCTGCATAGCGGCGCGGCGGTGGCGCGAGAGATGGGCGGCTCCCTCACCGCCCACAGCGACGGTCTGGGGCGCGGCGCAACCTTCACTTTGGAACTCCCGGTCGCGCCGAACGACCGACGGCATCCGACGGCATGAATTCCCCGAGCCTTCCTCATACGCTCAGCCCGGGCCCGGCGGCGCCGGTGCCAGTGCGAACACTCGTGATTGACGACAACCCGTCCATCCACGACGACTTTCGCAAAATCCTTTGTGGCGCGGCGGATTCCGCGGCTTTGCTGCACAGCGCGGAAGCGGCCTTGTTTGGCGAAAACGCGTTCCACAGTCCAGGCGAGCAGTTCGAGATTGATTCCGCGTTCCAAGGGCAGGAGGGGTTGCAGAAGGTCCAGGCGGCCGTGGCCGCCAACCGGCCGTACGTCCTGGCCTTTGTGGATATTCGCATGCCCCCGGGGTGGGACGGCATTGAAACCATTGATCGCATCTGGCGGGTGGATCCGAACATCCAGGTGGTCATCTGCACCGCCTACTCCGACTATTCGTGGGAGCAAATCACGCAGCGCCTCGGCGCCTCGGACAGCCTGCTGATCCTGAAGAAACCCTTCGACAACGTGGAGGTGCTGCAACTGGCCCACACGCTGAGCACCAAATGGCGGCTCACGCGCCAGGCCCGCTCCCGCATCGAAGACCTGGATCGCGCCGTGGCCGAGCGCACCGCCGCCCTCAAGCTTTCGGAGGAACGCTTCAGCCGCGCGTTCCTGGCCAGCCCCGTCCCGCTCGCGCTGCAAAACACCCAAGACCACCGGTTCTTCGACGTTAACAACAGCTTCCTCGAACTGCTGGGCTACCAGCGCTCGGAACTCGTGGGCCAGACGCCCGAGTCGCTGGCCTTGTATCCCGACCCCGCATTGCGCACCCAGCTTGAAGAAGGGGCGCGGATGCGGGCACCGATCCGCGCGCATCAATGCCAGCTTCGCGCCAAAAACGGCGATCTGCGCACCGTCTTGATTTCCGCGGAGCCGCTCGGCATCGGTACCGAAGACTACGTCCTCCTGCTGGCGCATGACATCACTGATCGCTTGAAGCTGGAAGTCCAACTCCGCCAGGCGCAAAAGATGGAGGCCATTGGCCAGCTCGCCGCCGGGGTCGCCCATGATTTCAACAACATCCTCACGGTCATCACCGGGCACGTGCAACTTGCCCTGTCGCGTCCCAACCTCGATGGCCAGTTGAACGAGAGTCTGACCCTGGTGCGCACGGCCGCCGAGCGCGCAGCTTCACTGACCCGGCAGTTGCTCGCGTTCAGCCGCAAGCAGATTATCAACCCCCGCCCGCTCGAAATCGGCCAGGTGTTGCAGCATCTCAGCAAGATGCTGCAGAGTCTCTTGGGCGAGGCCATCGCCCTCAAGATTCAATGCGGCGCGGATTTGCCACTCGTGCTGGCCGACCCTGGCAGCTTGGAGCAAGTCATCGTCAACCTGGCCGTCAACGCCCGCGACGCCATGCCCAAGGGCGGTGAACTATTGATTCATGCCGAGCGCGCCTGCATTGGCGCCAACCAGGTGGTGTCGCATCCGGACGCTCAGACCGGGGAATTTGTATGCATCAGCGTCACCGACACCGGCTGCGGAATGGACGCGGCCACCCTCAACCGGTTGTTTGAACCGTTTTTCACGACCAAGGATGTAGGCAAGGGCACGGGCCTGGGTCTGGCCACGGCCTATGGCATTGTTCGCCAGCATAACGGCTGGATCGAGGTCGCCAGCGAACCGGGCCAAGGCACGACTTTCCGTGTCTTCTTTCCCCGCACGCATCAAGCGGTTCACCCGCCACCCCGCCGCCGGCGTCCGACGCCAAGCCCCAGGCGCAGACCCGGACGATCCTCTTGGTGGAGGATGAGGTGGCGGTTCGGCAACTCGCCGAACGGCTCCTGCGGCGACTGGGATACTCCGTGCTGACCGCCGCCGACGCGCAGGAAGCCTTGCGGGTGTGGGCGAGCCATTCCAAGGAAATTGACCTGGTCTTGACCGACATGGTGATGCCGGGTGGATTGAGCGGCCGGGAACTGGCGGCGCGCCTGACCTCGGATTGTCCGAAGCTGCCAGTCATCTTCACCAGCGGTTACAGCGTGGACTTCCAGCCGGGCGGTTTGAAGCTTGAGGAGGGCGTCAATTTCCTCGCCAAGCCCTATAATCCCGAATCGCTCGCCAGTATTCTCGCAAGGGTCTCGCGGGACCAACGGAACTGACCTGTGCCGGGAACACTCCAGCCACCACGCCGTTTGCGACTGTGCGCCGAGAACAAGCGGATGGGCAACGGCGGCACTTTACCTTAACCCCGTGAACGCCTCGAACCTCCAACCCAACCGGCGGATCCTGATCGTGGACGACAATCCCACCATCCACGCGGACTTCAGGAAGATCCTCTGCCCGGAAGACCCCGGCAGCCCGGCGGTGAAGGAGCTGGAGGCGGCGCTGTTCGATGAAGCTCCGACGGCGGTCGAAACCCACAGTTTCGAATTGGATTCCGCCTACCAAGGCCAGGAAGCCCTTGAGATGGTTCAGGCCGCGCTGGCAGCTCAGCGTCCGTACGCCCTGGCGTTCGTGGACGTGCGCATGCCGCCGGGTTGGGACGGCGTGGAAACGATTGCCCGCCTTTGGGAGGTCAATCCGGAACTCCAGATCGTCATCTGCACCGCCTACGCTGATTACTCCTGGGCCGAACTGCGCGCCAAAGTCGGCCAACCAGACAACCTGGTCGTCCTCAAGAAGCCGTTTGACAACGTGGAAGTGCAGCAACTCGCGCACGCCATGACGAAAAAATGGCTGCTCAACCTGCAGGCGGGGTTGAAGCTGGCGGAACTCGAAGCCATGGTGCGCCAACGGACGGAGGAGTTGGCACGCGCCAACGAATCCCTGGCCCTGTCCGAGGAGCGCTTCTCGAAAGCGTTCCAATCCAGCCCGGTGCCCAGCGCCATTCAAACCCTGGCCGATCAGCGCTTCGTGGACGTGAACGACCGCTGGGTCGAGGTCAGCGGCTGCCGGCGCGAGGATTTGATTGGCCGCACGCCGGCGGAACTGTTCCTCTGGGATGACCCCAGCCTGGCGGATCAATGGGTGGACGCCTTGTTACGCAAAGAACATGTGCGAGATCAGGAAGCCCGGATCCGCCATCAGTCCGGCGCCCTGCGCGAGGTGTTGGTTTCGCTGTCGTCCATCGCCCTCCGCGGCGAGCCGCACCTGCTCCTGCTCGCGCAGGATGTTTCCGAACGCGCGATGCTGGAGCGGCAATTGCGGCAGGCCCAAAAGATGGAGGCCATCGGCCAGTTGGCGGCCGGTGTGGCGCATGATTTCAACAATATCCTGACGGTCATCCAAGGCCACGCAGGCCTCCTCCAGCAAGCCATCAACCCCGCCAGCCCGCCCGCAAAATCGGCCGATCAAATCCTCAAGGCTTCCACCCGCGCCGCCACGCTCATCCGGCAACTGCTCATGTTCAGCCGCAAGCAGGTCATGCAGTTCCGGCACTTGGACCTCAACGACACTTTGCGCACCGCCATCGCCATGCTCGAACGCCTGGTGGGGGAGCATGTGAAGATCGAGTTCCGTCCCCAGGAGCCGCTCCCGGCCATTCATGCCGACACCAGCATGGTGGAGCAAATCGCCATGAACCTGGCCGTCAATGCCCGCGACGCCATGCCTGATGGCGGTCGCATTTCCATCACCACGTCCTTGGTGAACCTCCATCGCGCCCCCACGCCACTCGACCCGGAGCGGCGCGATGGCGACTTTGTTTGCCTGAGCTTTGCCGATTCCGGGACCGGCATGGACACGGAGATTCTTTCGCGGATTTTCGAGCCGTTCTTCACGACCAAAGCGGTCGGGAAGGGCACCGGCCTGGGACTCTCGACCGTGTTCGGCATCATCCGGCAGCACCAAGGTTGGTTGGAAGTGGAAAGCAAGCCAAATCACGGGACCACGTTCCGCGCCTACTTCCCGCCCAGCAAAATGCCGGCGGAAAAGAATGATCCCCTCCCCGACGCCGTTCCGCGCAACGGTCGCGAGACCATCCTCGTGGCGGAGGACGAGGACGCGTTGCGTGAAATGGTGGTTCACATCCTCCGCCTTCAGGGCTACACGGTCTTGGAGGCCCGCTCCGGGCGCCACGCGCTGGAGGTTTGGGAGGCGGCCCGTCGGCCGATTGACCTGCTGGTCACGGACATGGTCATGCCGGATGGCATTCTTGGCGGCGAATTGGCGGAGCGGTTGTTGGAACGCGACCCGCATCTCAAAGTCATCTTCACCAGCGGTTACAGCCCCGGCATGGCGGGCAAGGACGTTTCACTCTTGGAAGGGCGTAATTTTCTCCCCAAGCCCTACTCCATTGGGAAACTCGCGAGGTTCGTGCGGGAATGCTTGGATGCTCCGAGTCCCCTCAACGGCGCGGCGCTGTCTCCAGCGCAACGAGCCCAACAATCCGCACCTCGCCCGGCACGAACAGGAATCTGACCGTCACGCGCCGGTCGTTCGCAGCCTTCACACGATCTCCACCGGACACTTCGGCAGTGCGTCCAGAAATGCCTGGCCGTAGCGCTTCGTCAGCACCCGGTTGTCCAGCACCACGATCATCCCCGTGTCCGTCTTGGTGCGGATGAGCCGGCCGACGCCTTGCCGGAATTTTAGAATCGCCTCGGGCAACGAGAATTCGCTGAACGCGTTGCCGCCGCGCGCTTCAATCGCCTCGATGCGCGCCTCAATCAACGGATGATCCGGCACCGCGAACGGCAGACGCGTGATGATGACGTTGCTCAACGCCTCACCGGGCACATCCACGCCCTGCCAGAAACTGTCGGTCCCGAACAGCACCGAATCCACGTCGTCCTTGAACTTCTCGAGCATCATCGAGCGCGGCGTGCCCGTGCCCTGCACGTAGCAGGCGACGCCGAGCTTGTCAAAGAACGGCTGCATCGCCTCGCCCAACTCCTGCATGAGCTTGAAGTTGGTGAACAGCACAAATGCTTTCCCGTGCGTTTGCCGGATGAAGTGCTCAATCCAGTGCTCGAGGGCCTCCCGGTAGCCCGCCTCGCGCGGGTCGGGCATCTTCCCGACGACGAATAGCTTCATCTGCTTTTCGTAGTCAAACGGCGTGCCGACCTGGAGCTTCATCGCGTTTTCCGCTCCCACCCGCCGGGCGAAGTAATCGAGGGCGCGGTTCCGTAGGACAGGCTTCCAGCCTGTCTCCATACTCTGCATCTGCTGTGGGGGTTTTCTTTCAGATAGAAAAAGGCTGGAAGCCTGTCCTACGGTGGCGAGCGTTGCACTCGTCATGATCACGCTCGTTTCGCTTTCAAACAGCCAGCGCCGCAGAATGTCCGCCACGTCCACGGGTGCGGCGTTCAGCGACAGGTTTTGCTGCGTCTTCCCGGCCCGTTCCACCCAGTACACATGATCCTTGGCGCTCTGCGTCAGAAAGGCCTGCGCGCCTTCCCTCAACTCGTCCAGCCGCCGGTTGCACTCCATCAACTCCTGCCCCATATCCTTGTCCTCGCTGGCCTTGATCAGGTCGCTCACCGCCTCGCGCACCTGTTGGAGCGGCAGCGTCAGCCGGTCCGCGACCAATTCCGGCCGGCGGATGCGCAGTTCCGTCCAGCGCCGTCGCCGCCCGCGCGGGCTCTCGCCGGCGAATTCCGCCTCTTCCCCGCCGCCGCCCGCGTTACGCGCCAACGCGGTGCACGCGCCTTCCACCTCCTCGAAAAACGCCTCGCCCGCCTCCAGCGCCTCCGCCACCAGCTTCACCGCCGCTCCCTTGCGCAACGTCGCCAAGAGGCCCTTCTCCGTCCGCGGATTCCATAGGCGATGCAACGTGTAGCGGATCTGCGCCGCAGACACGTTCAAGCCGATGTGCCGGGACGCCACCCGCTCGACCGTGTGCGCCTCGTCAAAGATCACGAAGTCATTCTTGAACAAAACACCGCCGCTGGCGCTTTCCTCCAAGCCGCCCAGCAGCGTGAAGAACAGCGTGTGATTCAACACCAGCACGTCCGCGCCCAGAATCCGCTGCCGTGCCTGCTGAAAGAAACACGGCCCATGCTCCTTGCCGAACTCGGACGGAAATCCGCAAATTTTCGGCGCGCACAACCCGCGCTCCGAACACACGTGCTGCCACACCTTCGGGTCGGGTTCGGGGTCCAGATCAGACAAGCTGCCGTCCGTGGTCCGCTTGGACCACTCCAGGATGCGTTCCAGTTCCGCCTGCTCCGGCGAGGTGAACAGTCCGTGCGCCTGTTGCACCGCCTTCCGCAGCCGCCGTGTGCAGAGATAATTCGCCCGCCCCTTGAGCATCGCGAACTCAAACTTCACCGGCAACACGCGCGCCAGCAGCGGCAGGTCTTTCTCCGTGAGCTGCTCCTGCAGGTTGATGGTGTGCGTCGAGACGACCGCCTTCTTGCGCTGCGCCACGGCGAACAGGATGGCTGGAATCAAATAGGCAAGGCTCTTGCCCACACCCGTGCCGGCCTCGACGGCGAGGTGCTCCCGGTTCTGCAACGCCTGCGCCACAGCGACGGCCATGGCCTGCTGCTGCGGGCGGTATTCGAAGTTCTTCGCCTGCGCCAGCACGCCGCTCGGGGAGAAGATGTGCTCCACTTGAGCGACCAAGTCCCCGCCTGCTGCTTGGGGTTCAATGACGGAAATCATCTGCGAAACAGATCCTCACGCTGCAAGCTCGGACACAAACATCCGAGCGTCTGGGCAGCAAACGGCACTTCATGCCGTCTCGCGCAATCGCCTCACCACCACCTCCACCGCCGCCTTGTTCTTGGCAATCATGTTTGCCGGCAAGTGGCCACGCCAATTGACGCCGGGATACACGATCGCTCCACGCCCGAGAATGCTTCCGGGGTTCAGCACCGCGTTGCAGCCGACCTCCGAGCCGTCGCCGAGGAGCGCGCCAAATTTCCGGAGGCCCGTGTCCAACGGCTGACCCTCCCACTGGACCGTTACGTTGCCTGTGAAAGACTTGAAGTTCGACAGGATCACCCCCGCGCCCAGATGCGCACGGTGCCCCAAGATCGAGTCGCCCACGTAGTTGAAATGCGGCACCTGGCAGCCGTTGAACAACAGGGCGTTCTTCAACTCGCAGGCGTTGCCGACGACGCAACCGTCGCCAACAATGACGTTTTCCCGGATGTACGCGTTGTGGCGGATCTGGCAGTTCTTTCCGATGATCGCCGGTCCCTTAATCATTGCGCCGTCTTCGACCACCGTGCCTTCCCCGATGAAAACTTGCTCCCCAATGAATGCAACGCCCTCGCAGCGGTTCAAGAGCGCTGGCTTCACGTGGGCTTGCACGTACCCCTTGATGCGTCCGAGGGCTTCCCAAGCGAAACCCACACCGTCGAACAGCGTGGCATGGTCCGTCTGGCTCAGGTCAAAAAGGTCCGCAGGTTTGAACATGCCGCCAACTTAGGCCAAACGACGGATTCCGTAACGCCTTTTTTCTTCCGCCTCGCCTCCCGCTCAGCCGGAGCTACATTTTGTGGCAAGTGCATACGATCTACTTTGATTACAACGCCACGACGCCTTTGGATCCCCGCGTGCGGGAGGCGATGCTGCCCTACTTCACGGAAGTCTGGGGCAATCCGTCCAGCATCCACCACATTGGCCAGCGTGCCCGTGCGGCCTTGGATGACGCCCGCGCCCGCGCGGCGCTTGTCCTTGGATGCAGGCCCAGCGAAATCGTGTTCACCAGTGGCGGCACCGAGAGCAATAACCTCGCACTCCTTGGTGCGGCTCGTCTTCTCCGTAACAAAGGCCGTCATATCATCACTTCGGCTATTGAGCATCACGCTGTTCTGCATGCGTGCGACTATCTGGCTGAGTGGGAGGGTTTTGAAGTTACGCGGCTGCCAGTGGATGCCGAGGGCCGGGTTAGTCCGGATGATCTCCGCAAAGGACTGCGCGACGACACGATTCTTGTTTCAATCATGGCCGCCAACAATGAAATCGGCACAATCCAGCCGGTTGCCGAACTGGGTGCGATTTGCCGCGCGCGAAGCGTTGTATTTCATACAGACGCGGTCCAGTGGTTTGGGAAGGAACCAGTCAGCTCAGCCAATGATTTCCATGCCGACCTCGTTGCCATTTGTGGCCACAAGTTGCATGGACCCAAGGGAGTCGGGGCGCTTTACGTGCGTTCCCCGCTCCGGTTGCAACCCATGCTCCTCGGCGGAGCACATGAATTTGAGCGTCGGGCTGGCACCGAAAACCTGCCTGCCATCATAGGCTTTGTGACGGCGCTGGAGTTGTTCACACGAAGACCAGTGTTCCCTCTAGATTCCTTGCGCCTTTGGACAAGTGAACTCATCTATGGCGCAGAGCAGATTCCCGGCGTTTCTTTTGTCGGTTCCCGCCTCCATCGTCTCGCAAACACCGCCGCGTTCGCGGTTTCCGGCGCTGACAACTTGTCGCTGCTGGCGGCACTTGATCTTCAAGGAGTCTGTGCCTCAAGCGGCTCGGCTTGCTCCGCTGGGTCCCTGACACCATCCCATGTGATGGCGGCTTTGGGTCTTGAACATCACGCTCTCATCCGCTTTTCTCTGGGCCGGGAATCTACCCAAGCAGAGGTGATCACCGTTACCCGCTTGCTCCCTGACCTCATTCAGCGTGTACAACATGCCCAGTAACTGCGGAGCAAGCGGTGAATGGAGCGACGAGCATTGCGCATAAAGCCGATTTGCCCACGCCTCAAACCCTCCGGTGCAGAGTCTTGTGAACAACCTGTGCTCCGAAAAAGCGCCACTGGCCTTGACACCCCCGCTTGTTTGCCTTATTCACAGCCTCTAAGAATACGAGTACCTTGGGTGCCTGAAGATACATCTATTATCACCGAATGAAGCTGACGATCGCAAAGGAGCAACTGATCAACGGTCTGCAAGCGGTGCAGAACGTCGTGGGAGCGCGGACCACCCTGCCGATCCTGTCGAATGTGCTGATCCGTGGAGATGGGGATCGCTTGGAATTGACGGCGACCGATCTGGACGTGACGGTTTCATGCAAGGTGGAGGCCAAGATTGTAAAGGGAGGGGCCTCGACAGTCCCGGTCAAGAAACTGTTTGGCATCGTGCGGGAACTCAACGGGATGGAAATCGAGTTGGAGGTGGACGACAAACATGCGTGCAGCATCCGTGCGGCGGCTTCGTTTTACCGCATCAACGGTCTGGCGGCGGATGAGTTTCCGCCAATCCCGAGGTTCAAGGAAGACAAGAAGGTGGTGCTGCCACAGGAAACAATGGCGGCCATGTTGAAAAAAACCTCGTTTGCGGTTTCAACCGACGAGTCGCGTTACGTCCTGAATGGGATTTATTTCAGCCTGAAAGATCACAAGTTGACGCTGGTAGCGACTGACGGTCGTCGTTTGGCGCTTGTGGACGAGGAGTTGGACGTTCCTGAGAAAAGCCAAGGTGAGTTCATCGTTCCAGCGAAAACCGTGAACGAGTTGACACGTCTGCTCCAAGGCAAAGGTACGGTGGAGTTGAAATACGCGGAGAATCAAGCCGCCTTTGCACTGGCGGATGAAAAGGGCGGTTCTGTCCTCATTACCACAAAGCTCATTGAGGGCAATTACCCGAATTACCGGCAGGTCATCCCTGCGGAGGCGAAGGAGCGGATTCCCTTGATGCGGGAAGAATTTCTGCATGCGTTGCGGCGGGCGGAAATCATGACCACCGACAAGGCAAACTCGGTCAAGTTGAATTTTGGCAAGAATAACCTGGCGATCACCGCGAATTCACCAGAGATCGGCGAGGCGCGCGAAAGCATCGCGGTGAACTACAAGGGTAACGATATTGCGGTGGCCTTCAATCCGCGCTATCTGATTGAACCGTTGGCGGCATTGTCGCAGGACGAGGTGTTCTTCGAGTTGACCGACGAACTCAGCCCCGGGGTGTTGAAAATCAACGGCCCGTTTTTGTACGTGGTCATGCCGATGCGGCTGAGTTGAAATCAACGGCCTGCCTCTTTCGTGAAAGCGCTAACCGTCCGGATATCGGCCTCCTTGGCCGCGTCCATGACCTTCACGATCTGACCAAAGGGCGCGCTCTTGTCGGCGCTGATGGCGAGCTTTACCTGCGGATTCTTGGAGGCGGCGTCAAGGAGTTGCTGCTTCAAGCCCTCGGCGGACACCGGACGGGCGTCCGCGCCAAAGCGCAAGTTCCCTTGCGGGTCCACCGTGACCACCATCGGCGCATCCTCCTGCGCGCCGCTCTTGAGCGCCTGTGAAGATTCCGGGAGGGCCAGCTTGAGCGCGGGTTGCTGTTTGAAGGCCGTGGTCACCATCAGGAAGATCAGCATCACAATCAGCACGTCAATCAGCGCGACAATGATGACCGTAGGCGTCTGGCGGCGTTTGCGAACAAAGAAGCGCATGGTTGGACTCCACTTGAAGCGGCGGAGCGTTGAATGTTGAACCGAAAGACCGATGTTGCGGTTCAACGGTGTAACGGTTTAACGCCCTTTCCCCTCCTCTCGGTATTGCCGCCGCAGGAATTCATCACAGAGCGTCTCCATCTCGACCGCCAGCGTCTCCACCTTCTTGCTGAAGTAGCTCCAGGCAATCAGCGCCGGAATTGCGATGAGCAGGCCCAGCAGGGTTGCGCGCAGGATCAGCGAGATTCCCTGCGCCAGCTTGGCGGCGTCATTCAAGCCGGCGTGACCCACGTCCGCAAACACTGTCATCATTCCGACAATCGTCCCGACGAGGCCCAACAGCGGCGCCACACCAACCGCCATTTCGAGCACCACGAGGCCGCGTTCGAGCTTCACGATTTCGTGGCGTGCCCGCGTCTGGAGTCCGTTTGCATTTTCGTCCTTGGGCCGGTCAAGATGATCGGTGGCCAAGAGCAGCAGCCGGCTCAGGGCCGAAGGGTGCTGGTCACAAACCCGGCGTAGCATCGGCACGTCGGCTTTCGTGTAACACGACTCGACGGCCGCCTCAATCTCGGGTGGCACGACCTTGCGCCAGCGCAGCGCCAGGCCGCGCTCGATGATAAACGCCAGGCTGACCAGCGAGGTCAGCAACAGCAACACATACACAGCGAATTCCATGTTCCGTCTGTTCCTTTGGCCAGTTGTCAGTTGTAATAAAAGGTGAATGTCACAGTCCGCTTATTGCCGTTGATCATGTGGCGCATCTCGGTTGGCCAGGGCGCGTACGGGGCGGGGTCCAACACCGCCATCTCGCACAGCAGGCTCAAGTCGAGCGCCACGGACGATTCCTGGACCTTCATATCGGTGATTCGCCCGTCGCTGTTCAAGGCAAATTGCAGCACCACCTTGCCGCGCTGATAGCCGTCGTAGCGCTTGGCTTCGAGCAAATCATACCAACGCTCGCTGACCGCATCAACCAAGGCGCGGTCGTATCGCCCAATCGGCGATTCGCTGACATCCAAGCCCGCAAAGTCAAGGCGCCGCTTGACGCCACCCTCCTGTTTCATCTTCTGGCCGGGCGGACTGTTCTCCTGCCGGGCTCGGGCCGCGGCGAGCGTTCGCACGCGCGGCCTCGCCTCGGTCCCATCAGTCTTGCGCGCTACGTCTTCAGCTTTGGCCAGGGTCAGATCGCCCGGAGGCTGCGCGGCTTTGGCCTTGGCCTCCTCTTGTGGCGGCGCCGATTCAACAGGTAACGCTGGCTGCAGGCGGTCAAAAGGATTGCGCTGGGTGTCCTCCGTCTTGACCATCTGCTCCTGCGTACCGGCGATCTTGGGAATGTTGGTGTCTCGGTCGGCCTCCGGATTGGCGGCGCGCGAGCTTCTGTCGGAATAATACTTGGCGTCCGGCGGCGCGTCGGTTGTGGCTTGCGCGGGATTGACATGCACGAAGACCAGGGGCGGCTCCGGATTTGCCATCGCCTCCTTCTTCGCGGCGATGGCCTGCTCCAGGTTGCGGCTGAGTTTCAGCCAGTGCGGCAGCAGGACATCGGGCTGCCACTGGAGATGGCGCGCCAGTTTGTAAGCACCGAAGAGCAGCAGATGCACCGCCAGCGAAATCAGAAACGCCCGGAGCAACCGCTGTTTGTCATGGCGGCTCAGGCGGATCTGCAGACTGGTGGCGACGGCGTCAGCCATGCGGGAAAGGTTGCCATAGCCGGCAAGCGGGGCAACTGTTTACCGGAGTGCCCCACTGCGGAAGTTGAGCGTGGTTGCCACGGACGATTAGTCACTTCGTCTCGTCCACCCGCACGCGCAGTTCCGCACCATTGCACCGAATCTCCGGCACGTACATCGCGTGGCCCAACACCGGCAGCGCGTGGAAACGCCCCGGCACTTCGGCGCGCAGGTCGTAGCGGATTTTCCAGACGCCCTCGGGCAGTTTGTCCACGAAGAGCGCCACCTTGCGGTCGCGCAACTCCTGATAGACCCAACGCTGGCGGCCCGTGAAGTCCTGCTGGCCTGACCTGTCCGACCTGTCGAACACCGCGCCGCCGCCACCCCGCCGATCCACCGCTCCACTCTTGAGCTCGCGCGCATACAGCGCCTGCCCGCTGCGCACTTCCACCGCCTCGAACCCCGCCGGCTTCAGGTCCTCGAACACCAGATACTCGTAGTTGTTCTTGCCCTCGATGGTGAGCACCGTTTCCACGCGCTCGCCACTCCGCACGCTTTCGCCGTCGCGCAGCGGTTCGCGATCATACACGTAGCCTTTCAGCAGCGTTGGGCGGCCGACGAGCTTGAAGTACTCGCGCTTGACGAAGATTTCGTTGCCGGTGGGCGTGATCGGCTCTTCGAGGCTGAAGAACCGCGCTTCCACCGCGAAGTAAATGGGGGCGCTGCCGCTGCGGCGCACGATGCGCACATTTGGCTGATCCGTCAGATCCGTCGGATCCACGGTGAACCGGCTCGGCGCGCTGAACACCTCCGCGCCGCTCACCTTTCGCCGCGCAATGCTCTTGCCGTTCACCAACACCTCATACTCCAGCTCCGGTTTGAGTTCGCCGCTCACGCGCAGGTAGTCGTTCAGCGCCAGCACCACGATGGCGGTGTCGCGGGTGTTGCTCCATTGCGCGCCGCGGCGGTTCTTGATGAGCCAGTTGGCCACCGGCTCGATGAGCTTGTTCTGCGGGTCAATCGCCAGCAGCGCCCGCAATGCAAACGCCGTCGCCTCCACGCCGCCATCGCTCCAGCGCCACCACAGGCCGTCCTCGCCCCAATGCGCCGTGCCCATTACACCGGCATTCTCGGGCTGGCCGGCGATGAGTACCGAGGTGTCGGGGCGGTCGTCGCGCTTCACGCCGTTCTCCAGGTTCTCGATGAGCGTCTTGGCGCGGTCGGTCTGGCCGAGGTGATGCGCCGCCAGCGCGAACAGGGCGCGGGTATAGGCGTTGAGCTGCTCGCGGTTCGACCAGAGGTTGTCCGCCGCCTTCACAATCGCCGCGATCTGGAGCGCATCCTTGGAGGGCGCGTAGCAAACCGCCAGCGCGTGGAGCATGAACGCCTGCATGTCGAAGTTTGCCTCCTCCTCGACCAGCGTCTTGACCAGGAAATCCCGACCGCGGTTCAGGGCGTCGTCCTTCACCTTGAGGCCCGCGTCGCGCGCCAACGCCAGCCCCCAGACCACGTAGGCCGTCATCCAGCGATCACTCTCGCCTTCCTTCCACCAGCCCCAGCCGCCGTCGCCGTGCTGGAAATCGTAAAGCCGCTCCAGGCCGGCCTGCGTCATCTTGTCGAGTTCGGCGAGATTCTTTTTGCCCTTCGGATGCGTGGCGGCGGCGGTGTTCGTCTCGATGCCACCGAAGACGCGGCCCATTACGTCCTCGGGATCGAGGCCGAGGTCGCGCAACGTCTTGGCCGTGATGACGGCGGGCAGGAAGCGGCTCATCGTTTGTTCGGTGCAGCCGTAAGGGTAATCGGCCAGGTAGGGCAACGCGTCGAGCATCGTCACCGCGAGGCTGGGTGTGACCTGCACGGTCAGCGACGTTGAACCCGCCTTGCGCTCCTTGGGCAGATCCAGCTTCACGGTGATGTCGTTGCCGCGCACCTTGCCGGACTTGGCGATGAACTTCTCGATGCCGTGCTCGTGCGAGATGAAAGTTTTCTCCATCGCGTCGGCGTACTGGCCGCCGCGGCCAGTGACTTTCAGCTTCACTTCGCCGGGCTGCTTGACTTCGCAAAGCCAGTCGGCACGGGCCTCGCCGTTGGCGGGGACGTTCACGCGTAGGTCAGGCGTCCCGCCTGACTCTGACTTCTTTGGGTTCTTTTCAGATGGAGACAGGCGGGACGCCTGTCCTACGACGAGGCCGCTCGCATCCAAGGCGACTCGCACCTCCAACGCCTCGTCCGTGTTGTTGTTCACCACGGCCGAGATCGTGACGGTGTCGCCGACGACGAAGAAGCGCGGGGCTTGGAGGCGGACGATGAGCGGTTGCTTCGTGCGCGTGGTCGCGCTGGCAATGCCAAACTGGCTGGCCTGCGACACGGCGCGCGCCGTGGCCTTCCAGCCGGTGAGCGAGTCGGGGTATTTCACCTTCACCGTGGCCTTGCCGCTGGCGTCGGTCTTCACGTCCGGCTGCCAGAAGACGGTCGCGCGGAAATCGGTGCGGACCTGGACGGCGGGCTCCTGACCGGACGGTTGAATGGGCATTTCGGCGGCAATCTTGGCTTTGTCGGCCCTGAACTCCGCACCGAACGCCATGGGGGCTGATTCGGGAACCGCCATCAGCTCGTTCATGGCGATGCCACCACGACGCCGAAAGGCGGCCAGCACGTCGGTGGGCGGTAGAGCGGCACCGCCCAAACCATAGCCCTGCTCCCGAAACGATCCTATCGACGCCAGGGGGATTCCTGTCGTCGGATCCACTTGGCTCAGGGAAGAATCCCCGTCGGCATACGCCGCCTCTTCCCGCAACCGCCGATCCCGCGACGCCTTGTCCTGCTCGTCGTACAACTCGTCCTTGTCACCGAGCAACAACTTGGCATAGCCCTTCTGGTTCATTGTGGCCTGCGTCTGCACCTGCAGGGCGCGCTTCTCGCCGTAGTAAAACTGCCGCGGGTCGCCGGCGTAGTCGCTCTGGATGTAGAACACCGATTCGTCCACCAGCCCGAGCGAAACCTCGGCGGACACCGGCTTGCCTTCGTCGTTCTTCGTGGTGACGGTCAGCGTGGCTTCGTCGCGCGGCTGATATTGAGCCTTGTCGGGCTTTACTTCGACGGTGAGGAAGTTCTTCGTCGGCGGGACGATGACTTGCTTGGTGTCGGTGAAGATCTGGCGGTCGCTCACAAGCGTCGCGCCGAGGAACACGTTCGGCACGTATTTCTCGTCCACGAACAGGTCGAGCAATTTCACCGGGCCATCCATGTGAACGAGCCGATGGTGGTAAAGGTCCTCGCCTTCGACGGTGAACAGGACATAGCGGTCGGGCGAATTGGCGACGAGCATCACGGGCGCTTCGCTGCCGACGCGGAAGGTGTCTTTGTCCGCGATAATCTCCACGCCGCCGTGGCGGTAGCCGAGTTCGGTGGTGGTGGTGGTGGCGACCCAGACGGTGGTTTCGGCGCGGATCGAACGTGCTGCCGGCATCTTGCCGGCAGAACTATCTTGAGAGCCACCTCGGTCAGTTTGATCTGCGGGCAGGATGCCCGCAGCACGTTCGTTGGAGCCTGCTTCTGGCATCCTGCCAGAACTGCCGTCCTTTGCAGGCCGGTCGTCCCCGACCCAAGTGAACCGGTAATAGCCCTCGCGCTCGGGCGTGAAGGTGAGCGTGGCGTTGCCCTCGGCATCGGTCTTGGGCGTCTGCGTGAGGATGTCGTCGTGCCGGTAGCCGCGGAACTTGAGCCGCCAATCCTTCTGGTCGGGCCGCTCGGGCGGGGGCGGCCAGATTTTGTGTTTTGCCTGAAGCGCCTTGAGTTCGTCGCCCTGAACCTCCGTGCCGTCGGGCTTGAGCCAGATTTCCCACCAGTAATCGCGCGTGACCTTGACCGTGCCCTCGGTGACGACGGGTTGCTCGTTGGCGTCCTGCGCCCGGAAATCCACGCGCGCCTTGTCCTGCGGGCGATAGAGGTTGTGCTCGGCCTGCGGATAAACGTAGTAACGTTGCCGGGTGACGCGCACGCTGCCGCTGCCAGTGATCTCGCGCCGGCTGGCGTCGGTCACGCGCGCTTCGATGCGATACTCGAAGTCCTGGTTGGCGTTGGCGGGCGTTTCGAAAGTGAGCGTGGCCTTGCCCGTGGCGTCGGTCTTGAGCGTCTCTCGTTTCACAATCTGCCCGCCGCCGCCATACCAGCGACCGAACCGCCGCGGGCTGCTCTCGTCGTCCTCGTAAAACCACGCGAAGTCGCGCGGCTTGCGCCAGGTGAGCCAGAGCGGATTCTGCCGCACGAGCACCTCGACGCTGGCATTGGCGACCGGCCCGCCGAAGTAGTAATCCGCCTGGACCGTGACCTCGACGGTCTCGCCGAGGCGGAACGCCTTGCGTTTACCGTCCTCCTCCGGCGTCTGCACGGCGACTTTGAACTCGGGCAGCTTGTATTCCTCCAACCGGAACAACGTCGCGCCGCCGATGCTGTTCTTGCGGCCCTCGTCCCAGAACTGGATTTGGTATTCACCCAGCGGCATGGCCTCGGTGAGTTCGAGCGCGCCCCAGGCGCTGCCGAAGGCGTTGAGCGTGGCCTTGTCCGCCTTCACCTTCGCGCCGCGCGGGTCGGTGATCTCGAACTCGACAACCGCGTTGGCCGGCGTGGAATAAACCGAGCCGTTGTGGCGGCGGGCGATGAACTTCCAGTTCACCGTCTCCTTCGGGCGATACGCGGGCCGATCGGTGAAGGCATAAATGCGCCACGCCTCGCGCTCGCCGCGATGCCAGTAACTGTTGCCCGGGCTGAATGCCTGGCGGTCGCCGGCGGTGGCGCTGGCGAACAGCTCCAGCCCACGATCGGACCGATCTGACAAATCAAACACCGCAATGCCGTCCGCACCGGTCTGCTTGGTGTGGTCGCGGGTGCGCCAACGGTTGCCGTCGTGCCAGCGTTCCCAGAGGCGCACTTTCGCGTTGGGGATGGGCGCGCTGTGCAAGGCGTTGCAGAAATAAACCAGCGCCTGTTTGCCGGAGGTTTTGAGCACGAGCGCGGCGTCGGTGACCAGGATCAACTCGCGCGCCTCGCGGTCGCCGGCTTTGGCTTCGAGCACGTAGGCGCCGGGCTTGAGTTTGCCGTCGAGGCGCAGTGTGGCGTTGCCGGGTTTGTAGTCCTCTTGATCTGTAGCCGCCGACGTCAGTCGGCGGTGGCTTTCTGAGGATTCGGTTTCCGCGGACTCACGTCCGCGGCTACGGGAATCGTGCGTCCACGACTTGACCCGCTGGAGCCTGCCGACGTCAATCGAAGTCAGCCAATCCGTGCGGCGTTTTTCGTCCAGGCGGGCGAGGTCCACGTCGCGGGTCAGGTCGGCGGCGTAGAGCGCCAGCTCGATTTTCTTCACGTTGCGCCAGTTCAGGTGGTATTCGATCTCCGAGTCGGGCAGGAAGATGTTCGGCACGCTCACACCCAGTTGCGGCTCGGTGATGCTCTTGATCTGCTGCTGCGCCTGCCGCAAGTAACGCGTTTCGCCCTCAGTGAACTCGCTGATCAGCCGGCGGAACAGTTCGAGCGCCTTCACGTAATCCGGCTCGGTGCGCCAGTTGCCGTCGGGAAGCGGAATGACGCGGCCCTGACCGGCCATCCACTCGGCGTAGTGGTAAAGCGCGTCGTCATACCAATCGGTGGCTTTGCCGGGCTTGAGCGCGGCTTCGAAGTATTCCGGCACGCGCACCAGCCGCGCCCAATCGCCGCCCTGCTGCCGCAGCGCCATGGCGAGGAGGTAATGCGCGCGGGCCTGCTCGTTGTCCGTGCGGGCGATCTTGAGCGCGTTGTCGAGGACGGCGACGGGAATCTGGTTGCCCCAGTAACCGTAGCCGAGGCCGCGCGCCATGCCGGGCGGCTGGGCGCAGCGCCAGACGATGGCGAGGTAGCGATCACAGGCCAGTTCCACATCACGCGCGCCGGCCCACCAATCCAGCGCCTGCTGGTAATGCGGCCAGGCCGCGCCCCAGTTTTGCTGCCCGCGCCGCGTCCACCAGAAATCCCCGAGCGACTCCTGCGCCTCGGCCCAGACGCGGTCTTTTTCCTCCTCGCGCTGCACGTCGCGGACGAGTTTTTCGAGTTCAACGCGAGCTTGGTCGAGTTTCGTGGTGTCGGCGCGTTGCGTGGTTGCCTCCGAGCGCCAGAGTGTGTCGGCCAAACGAAATTGCACCCACCGCTGCTCGGTGGGCGGGAGGTTAGTGAGGGCGACTTGGCGGTAAGCCTCGTGGGCCTTGGCGAACGAGCCATCAGCGCAAAGCGCCTCGGCCTCGGCTTTCAATTTCTCGTATTCCGACGGCAGCGCCGCAGAGGCACAACAGGCGGCAGTGAGACTCAGGATGGCAATGAGGCGCAGTTTCATAATGACGATCCGTTGGACGGCGATGCGATGAAATTGCTCCGCGCCGGCGACGCTGGCGAGCGGATTCAATGTAGGACAGGCGTCCCGCCTGTCTTAGACTTCAAGAAAGCCGCCCCACCCATCACAGGCACGATGCAGACGGGCAGAGCCCGAACCCAAGGCGAGGAGAGTTGTGCGGTGAGAGAAAGGATAGGAATACAGAGGCAGGCTGGAAGCCTGTCCTACGGGAGGGCTGCGGCCAGGACGGCCGCTCAGGCCGCCGGTTTTGACGCAGAGTCCTTCGCGTCCAACGTACGGGCGACGACCTTCAGCAGTTCCGCGTTATCCACCGGCTTGCGGAAGAAGGCCACCGCGCCGGCGGCCTTGGCCCGGTCCTCGTATTTCGGCGATTCTTCGCCGGTGATGATGATGACGGGCTTTGGCTTCTGCGTGTCCTGCCACAACCGTTCGAGCCATTGCATGACCGTGAAACCGTCCCACGTCATGTTGATGTCCGCCGGGAAGTTTATGTCCAGAATCAGCAGGTCGGGATCGTGTTCGCGCACGACCTTGAACGCCGAACTGGCGTCCTCGGCTTCCAGCACCTCATACCCCGCGGACTTCAGCTTCAGCGCCAGGCCTTTGACGATGACGGGGTTGTCATCCACCACGAGAATCTTTTTGGTGCTCATAAACGGCGTTCCAATGCTCGGTCGCTCCGGGCATTGCTATACTCAAATTCAGGTCGCCATGCAAACAGGATTTCCGCAGAATCCGGTCCGCGCAACCGGCGCGGAGCAATGCCGACCCATGCCCAGTCCGTTTTATGATCCCGGCGAACAGCGCGCCGCGAAGGTCAACGACCTCTTTGCGGCCATCGCCCCCCATTACGACCGGCTGAACGATCTCCAGAGCGCCGGCCTGCACCGGCTATGGAAGCGCCGCTTGGTCCGCTGGGCGAACGTCAGACCCGGCGCCCGGGCGCTGGATGTGTGTTGCGGCACGGGCGACATCGCGCTGCGCCTGGCGCGGGCGGGGGCGGAGGTGACCGGGTTGGATTTCAGCGAGGCCATGCTGGCGGTGGCGCGGGGAAAAATCCGGAATCCGGAATCCGGAATCCGAAATCTCCGGTTCGTTCACGGCGATGCACAAGCACTGCCGTTCGGCGACGCCGAGTTTGATGTCGTCACGGTGGGATACGGGTTGCGAAACCTGGCAAGCTGGGAAGCTGGGTTGCGTGAGATGGCACGCGTGGCGGGGCCGGGCGGGCGGGTGCTCGTGCTGGATTTCGGCAAGCCGGCGAACCCCGTGCTGCGGGCGCTCTACTTTGCGCACTTGCGGCTGATGGTTCCGTTGTTGGGGCGGATCTTCGCCGGCAGTGCCGAGGCCTACGCCTACATCCTCGACTCCTTGAAACACTACCCAGCGCAAGCCGGCGTGGCGGCAAAGCTGGCGGAACTGGGGCTCATCGAGGTGCGGACGCTGAATCTCGTGGGCGGCGCGATGAGCCTGCACCGGGCGGTGAAACGGGGAGCGTGTGCGGCCGGGTAACGGCGACGGGGCATCGCGGCTACGGGCCGCTGGCGGCGGCGGTGAGGCGGATGATTTCGCGCAGCGGCGTGCGCGGACGGAAGCCGGTGAACCGCGCCAGCTTGGTCACCCGTGGCTTGCGGCGGCGCATGTCCTCGAACCCGGGGGCGTAGGCTTGGGCATACGGCACGAACTGAATGCGGGATGCTGAGCCGACACTGGCAATCACCCGCTTGGCCAGGTCGCGCATCGAGATTTCCTGCGTCCCGCCGATGTTGAAGACCTGCCCTCGGGCCTTGGCGCAGTGCTGCAATCGAACCAGCGCCTCCACCGTGTCGGACACGCAACAGAAGCAGCGGGTCTGGCGTCCATCCCCATACACGCGCAACGGCTGGCCGGCTTTGGCGGCCGCGATGAACCGCGGCAGCACCATGCCGTAGCGGCCGGTTTGGCGCGGGCCGACGGTGTTGAAGAGCCGCGCAATCACCACGGGCAGGCCGCGTTCCTGCGCGTAGGCCAGCGCCAGAAACTCATCCATCAGCTTCGAGCACGCGTAACTCCAGCGGGCGTGCGTCGGGGGGCCGATGAGCAGATCGTCCTCCTCCGAGAATTCGTGTTTCGCGCTCTTGCCATAGACCTCGGAGGTGGAAGTCAGCAACACGGGCACGCGATGCGGCGCAGCGGCTTCGAGCAGGACCTCGGTCTCGCGCAGGTTCGTGGCGCAAACGTGGATGGGCTGCTTGACGACCAGTTCCACCCCCACGGCGGCGGCGAGGTGATAGATGGACTCCGCCCGCGCCGCGAGTTTCGGCAGTTCGCGGCACTCCGAAATCTTCGAGCGGATGAACCGCAGTTGCGGATGCCGCGCCACAGCCCGCAGATTGGACCGGCTGCCCGTGGACAAATCATCAATCGCGACCACCGTCTGGCCGTCGGCGAGCAGGCGTTCGACAAGGTGCGAGCCGATAAAACCGGCGCCGCCGGTGACGAGGATGTGTTGGTTTCGGTTCATTTCAAAGCGTCCGCGATTGCTTCGGCCAGGCGTTGGCGAAACTTCCAGTCCGCGATGCGTTGGGCCTCCTTCGGGTTCGAGAGATAGCCGCCTTCCACCAACGCCGCCGGACATCGTTGGCCTTGGAGCACGGTCATGAACCGCGCCCGCCGCACCCCGCGATCCGTCTGGCCGGTGGCGCGCAGGATCGCCCGATGCAGTTGCAGGGCAAACTGAATGTTGCCTTCGTCAAACGCATTGCCCGGCAGCAACAGACCCGGATCATCCGCGTAGCCGCGGGTCAGCGTCGAGGGCATGCCCGCGGGTGTGAGACAGTAAGTTTCAAGCCCTTCCTGCTCCCCGCTGTTGCCGTTGCCGCCGGCGGAATTGAAATGCAGGCTCAAGAACAAGTCCGCCGCGTGTTGTTCCGCGACCGCGACGCGGTCGGTCAGCGGCACGTCGGTGTCGTTGGTGCGCGTGAGAAAGACCTGCCAGCCGCGGGCCGCCAGGAGTTGGCCGAGCCGGAAGGCACAATCGAGCGTGTAGTCCTTTTCCCACGCGCCGCTGTGGGCGCTGCGCGCTCCGGGACTCGCGCCGCCGTGTCCGGGGTCGAGGACGATGGTTCGCCGCCGGCCCTCCGGTGGCGGGGCGAAACCGCGCAACAGGGGTTCAATGTTTTTGCGCAGATCCAGCGTCCGCACCCACACGTCGCCGCCGATCAGTTGCGGCGTGAACCCGAGGCGGAATTCCACGCCGTCCCACCAGGCCGAGTGGCTGCCGATTTGCAGCAGCAGGATGCCGCCGGGCGCCAACAGACTGTGGGTAGTCACCGGCGAAACCGCCAGACACCTCAGGGGCGACAGCCCGCGCTCGGTCGCCCATCGCGTCAGTGAAGCCCAGGTGGCCTCGGGCGCGGGCGCCGGTGTGGGCGCGGGCAGGACGGGGGCGACCGGTCGCTCGACGGGCGGAGGTTCGGATGGCGTGGGCGCGGGGAGTGGTGTCGTCGCGAGCGGCGGCCAATCCAACGGATGGCGTCGGGGCGGGTCGCGCGGCGCTGTGGTGCAGCCTGCCAGCACGACGAGCAGGCAAACCAGGATTCGCACCGTCGTCAACACGCGGCCATTGTGGCGGGAAATCCGGAATCGGAAAGCGGAAAGCACGTTCGCCGTCATCGCCACGTTGACGCCGCTGGAGCGCGGCGTGCCGCCACTGATCCGCCATGGGTCAAGCAGAGTCACGCCACGCGCAGCCAGACGGTTTTGAGGTACGCCGGCTCGGCGCGTGAAATCGGGAAATCTGGAGGTTGCGGCACGTAATGTTGTTGCGCGATTTGCCGGTCGGCTCCGCGGATAGCGTCGCTCACCACGGCGAGGAAGTCTTCCGGCGGCCACTGGGCGGCATTCGTGGAAGCGAACAGCACCCCGCCTCGATCCAAGACCGCCAGCGCCGCCGTGACCAATCGCCCGTAGTCCTTCTCCGCGCGGAACACGCCGCCTTCCTTGGACTGCGAAAACGTGGGGGGGTCGAGCAGGACGGCGTTGAACGCGCGCCCCTTCTTCGCCAGCCGCCGCAGCCAGTCGAACGCATCGCCATAGATGAAATCGTGGGCCGCCGGGTTCAGCCCGTTCAAGGCGAAGTTCCGCTGGCCCCACTCCAGATACTTTTTTGAGAGGTCCAGGCTCGTCGTTCGCGCCCCGCCCAGCGCCGCGCAAACCGAGAAGCCGCAGGTGTAGGCGAAGCAGTTTAGCACCGTAGGACAGGCTTCCAGCCTGTCTCCATTCTCCTTTCGATCTGTGAGGTCGGAAGTTGGAGACAGGCTGGAAGCCTTTCCTACGAAGAGTGGAAAACCTGCCGCCACATGGCCAGTCAACAATCGCCGCCGGTTGTCGCGCTGGTCCAAGAACAGGCCAACCGATTGTCCCTCATTGAAGCTCGACTCAAACTTCACGCCATTCTCGCGGACGATGAACCGCTCCGGGGCAGGCTCGTGGAATACATGCCGGATCGTTTCCGTTTGCGGGTCTTTCGAAGCGGAATCTTTGGTGCGTCGCCGGAGATATGCTCCTTGCAGCCCGAAGGCGCGGACGGGATCATTCAGCAGACCCACCTGATCCCTGTCGCTCAAATCCAAATCGTTTTCGGCTAACAGCCAGTCTCCCAACCGATCCGCGTAGAACTGCGGATGCCCGTCGGCGGCACCATGCCGGAGGCGGCAACAGTCCGTCACTTCCGGGTCAATGATCGCCCGGCGCAGCGTATCGGCGGGAAGCTCGAAGAAACTCACCTTGGCCTCGAAACAGACGCGCTCCTGACGGGCGGGATGCTTGAAAGCCAGCCGGGCGGCGTGAAGACACAGCCGGGGCGCTCGAACCAGATCGCAAGGCGAATCGTCACCATACAACTTGTCTCCGAGCACGGGCACGCCTTCCTTTGCGGCATGGACACGAATCTGGTGGGTCCGCCCGGTCATCGGCTTGGCCTCGATCCAAATGTGGTCGCGGTTGCGACGAAGCACCCGGAAGTGAGTTTCGGCCGGCACGCCTCCCGAGTCGCCTTCCTCGGCTTTGTAATGGTCACCAACGCGCTGAATAGCCGAGCGGACCACCCAGGCATCCCGCGCGACCGCGTGCCGGGTCAGGAAGACATACACCTTTTCCACTTCGCGACGCGTGAATTGCTCCGTCAGCGAGCGGTTGGCCAGCGGCGTCTTGCCGAAGACCATCACTCCGCTGGTGTCCTTGTCGAGCCGGTGGAGGATGGCGAGATTGGCCCAGCGCGGCTCGCGGTGCTTCAGCCAGTCGTAGAGGCCTTCGCCGGCAAACGGCGACGGCGCGTGCGTGTTCCAGCCGGGCGGCTTGTTGACGACCAACAGGTGCTCGTCCTCGAAGAGAACGCACGGCGGCACTTGGTCCCACGGACGCTGCTGCACCGACTCCTTCATCTTCATCTGGCTCTTACTCGTAATCGCCGGTCCGCGGAGATTAAGATGACGATGAAGAGTAAGATCAAGAACTGCATCACCAGAAGCCCCACGCGCCTTTCCAGACGATGTAGATCCCGAGGATGAAGTTCGTGATCGCGTGCGCGGTCATGGCGTCGCCGAGCCGGTTCTTGCGCAGCACGAGCCATTGATACGCCAGCCCGCACAGGATGCCCGCGAGCCATTCGTAGTGGACCAGACCAAACAGCAGCGAGGTCACCACCCATGACAGCGGATGGCGATGGTTCAACGGCAGACTCTGGAAATCCGTCCGGACGAAATAGCGGTAGAGGAACGAGCGATAGAACATCTCCTCCAAGGGCGGCACGACGAGGGACGAGCCTAGAATCCGCGCCACGACGAAGAACCAAGCCAGTGCCGACCCCTCGCCAAATTGGGTGTTTGGATTCCACGGGCCGCCGCCCGGCTCAAAGAACAGGTGGTTCTTGGGCACGTAAGGGTCAATTCCCACCCAAATGAGAAAGATGCCGATGCCGACCCCCACCGCTTCCCAACTGAACGCCCACCGCAACTCGGCGACGATGGGGCGCAACTCCCAGATCAGCCAAGCGCCCACCAGCGTCTTGGCGACGTAAATCCAGTAACGCAAATCCTCGCCCAGCATGTCTTGCGCGGTGGTGAGGATCAGGAAAATGATGAACGGCGCCACGCGCGCGAAGGCGGGCGAAGTCTGGAGCTTCTTGCGGAATTCGTTCATGAGGGTGGAGTTTCGGGCTGGCTCAGTCTGGGGCGTGGGGGGGCAGTGGACATTCAGCGCAGCGTCAGCACATTCGTTCGGCCACCCCCGGTGAGCGTGACGGTTTCCGGTTCAATTGCAAGGACGCGCCATTCCGCGACCCGTTCGCCGACAAACAGCAGTTTGCCATTGATGACCGCCGACGGACGCGTGGGATGGTGAAGAATACCCTGCAACTTGAGCGGAGTTGCTTTGGGCGCAGTTTCCGGCGGCGGCGCGCTCGTGGCCACGCTGGTGACAGCTTGGCCATTTGTGGCTGGCAGGACGGACTCACTGGCTGGCAGCGCGGACGCCACGGTTGAGGACGGGGCGGTCACAAGCTTCGATTCGGTGGGAGCGGGAGTCGCCGTCGCACCGGAGGTTGTTGAAGCGGGAACAGCCGCAGTCGCCGATTCAGGGGAACTGGGGGATGCCGGCCGAGGCGGCGCGGTCGGCGAGGGCGGGGTCTGGGTGGACGCTGGCGTGAGGCCACTGGCGACCGGCGCGGGACGCCCTTGCTGAAACCACTGCCAAAGCAGAATGGACGCGCCGGCAACCACGATCGCGAAGAGCAGCAGCAACCAGAAACTGTGGTTGCGGGCGGGTCGCGGTTCGACCGGACGCAAGGGCGGTCCCGATGGGCCGCCGGGCGGGCACTGTTGCTGGGCTGCCTTGGCCCGCTTGAGGGCGTCATTGATGAGGCTCATGCGTTGATCTTGCCTTCCAGTTCGCGCACGGCCCGGCCAACCATGTTCCAGGTGATGCAGCTCGTTTGGCACACGTAACCGGCAAGCATCGCCTTGTCGCACACGGCGTTGACAAGCCGGGGAATGCCGCGGCTGTAATGATGCACGCGCCAGAGCGCCGGTCGCGTGAAGCGCGGCACGCCCTTGGCGCCGGACACTTCCAGCCGGTGCTGGATGTAGTGGCTGACCTCAAACCGGTTGAGCGGGAGCAGATGGTAGCGGACGGTGATGCGCTGGCGGAGTTGGCGCAGGCGCGGGTTGTTTAAGCGGTCGCGCAACTCCGGCTGCCCCATCAAGACGATCTGGAGCAGCTTGCGGGTGTCCGTCTCCAGGTTGGAAAGCAGGCGCACCTGTTCGAGCAACTCGTCGGTCAGGTCCTGGGCCTCGTCAATGATCAGCACCGCATCGCGCTGCTGCCCGGCGAGGTGGAGCAGATGCTCATTGATCGCGGCGACCGTTTCCAACCGGTCGAGCCCCTTGGTTTCGAGCCCGAACTCCATCGCGATGGCTTTCATCAACTGGTCCGCGCTCATCACCGGATTCAGGATCAAGGCGGTGGAGAAGTGGCCGTCCAGTTGTTCGAGCAGGGCCCGGCAGAGCGTAGTCTTGCCGGCGCCCACTTCGCCGGTCAACTGAACGAAACCCTTGCGCTCGCGAATGCCGTACAGGAGGTGATTGAACGCCTCGCGATGCTTGGCGCTGTAAAACAGGAAACGCGGGTTCGGCGTGATGTCGAACGGCGGCTCTTTCAGGCCGTAGTATTCCTGGTACACGCCCGCCTTTCTAACAAAACGACGGCGCGACAGGAAACCAAAAGGTTCGGATGCTTGGCATCCTTGGCGTCCGCCGTGAATTCAAAGCGTTCAGGAATTCGGTTCTCGAGCGGTGGCTGGTGGCTGCAGAGTCTTGACGTGTTGACTGCGCCCCTTGGGATTCAGGGACGCCGCGGAGGACCAGCAAGAGGCCGGAGCCTCCGCCCTTCGGTCGAGTCTTCGATCAAATGCGTCAGGCGCCGCCGCCGTGTTTCCTCCCGTTTCGCACTCATCACCCACCGAACCGTCTTCCGCTGGCAACCGGGAGGCTGGCTCTGGAAGAAGTCCCACGCTCGCTTCCGCGCTTGGAAGCGCCTCAGAAGCTCGGGCGGCAGCGTGTTTGCGGTCTGCCCGTATATGTAGCGGCCAACCCGCGTCGCGTCGCGGGCCGCGTAAGCCGCCAACCCGGCCGGGGTCATCTTGCCCGATTGCTTCAGCCGCTCGGCGTGTCCGATGTTCACCCGGCTCCAATGGCTCTTTGGCCGCCTCGGAGTGAAGCGGATTTGATAGCTGATTACGTCCACCCGTTTCCGCACGCCGTCAATCCAGCCAAAACACAGCGCCTCATCCAGCGCCTCGGCGTAAGTGATCCCGCCTTTCCCGGAATCCACCTTGTAGAATCCGAGCCACAACTCAGCGGCGAAATGCCCGTTGGACTGCAACCACCGCCGGAAATCGGAGGCCGACCTGAAGAACCGGGGGTTCATGCCGGGCTTCGGCCCATTGGGGCCGCGCTCGCGCCCGCTGGCTCAATACTGCTGGGTGGATTCATCCTCCGTGATGGGGAGCGCGAATTGATCGCCGCGCAATTCAACCTTGAAGCGCGCATCGGCCGCTTGTGTCGCCTTGACCACAACGCGCCAGGAGGCCACGGCCTTCGGCGCGAGCACGGGGATCGCGTCCAGCGTGAGGGTGTCGGCTTGCGCGCTGACCGGCGTGAAGCCCGTGCCGGAGACAAACTCCTGCGCGGTGGGAAGCGTGCAAACCAATCGGATATTCGTGCCGGGCGCGGTGCCTTGATTGGTCACTTTGATTTCATACGTTACTTCCTTGCCGACCTCGATGGGATCTTCGAGGTCCACGACTTCCAACAAGATGGCGGGGATACCGACAATGGTGGTCGCGCACGAAGACGGAGCGGTCGTGGCGCCTGCGGCTTCGGCCGTGGCGCTGAAGGACAGCAATCCCGGCTCGCGCATGGCGAAGACCACGCAAACCCGCCGGCTGTCTCCGGCTTCGAGGTTGGCCAGTTCCCAACTCACGCGTTCCGCGGTGGCGACACCGCCATCCCCAGTCCGAACAACGGTTGCCCCCGAGGGAACGGGCAGCCCGACGAATGTCCGGTGGAGCGGCACATTTCCGGTGTTGCGGACAGTCAGACACACCTCGACCGGTCGCCCGGCGATGACCTGGGCCGGCGCGTCGCAGGCCAGCGTCAACGCCAGCCGGGGTTCCGGGCCGAGGTCCTCGAGGTAGAAGTTGCTGCACGGCTTGGGCGTGATGCACTGGTAGCGCCGGCCCTTGGAGGAAAAGGTGAACGCGTAGGCGGAGATCGGCTCCGCGCCGGCCCAAAGCACGTTGCGCAGGCAAACCGGCTGGCCGTTTTCGCGTGACGACATGAACGGCATCGTGTCGCCAACGGGGATTTTCACCTCGACGATTTCGTTCGTAAGCGCCGCGCCGTGGAGGTCCTCGAGGTTCCCGGGCCAACCCCACTGGCGCAGGATGGAAGCGATGTCCGGTTTCAGCTTTTCGTCACGGAAGCGGGCGCGCAAATCCTCGGGCGTCGCGAGCGGCGGAGCGAACCGCGTGGCGGGATTCCCCAGCCGGGTGGCCCGGTGTTGTTCCGCCGGGGCGGGCGCGGCGAGCAGCACGCCGAACACAAAGGCACAGCCAAAAAAAAAGGAAGTCGCGCGTTTCATGGCGGTAAAGTTGTTGGAATCCCAGCGCAGAAACCAGCGAATAATCCTCCCGCATGAAGCGGGCGGGAAGCCCGTCGTGTGGACTACCGAACCCTCAGTGCATCATGGTCAAGACCAGCACCTGCTCCAGCGTTGAAACGCCGTCGCGGGCGCGATCCAGCGCCACCATGCGCAAGGTACGCATGCCCTGGCTGATGGCCACCTTGCTGATGTCTTGGGCGTTGGCGCGGGCAATGATGAGCTTCCGGATCTCGTCCGTCACGGTCATGGCTTCAATGATCGCGAGCCGTCCCGCGTAACCGGAGTTCTTGCAGCGTTCGCAGCCGCGGCCGCGATGCAGCGTGACGCCGTCGAACATGCCGGGGTCAATGCCCAGGTCTTGAAACATCTTCGGCGGATAAGTGATGGGCTCCTTGCAGTGCGAACAAATGCGGCGCATCAGGCGTTGGGCGCAGGCGAGAATCACCGACGAAGAAATGAGGAACGGCGCGATGCCCATGTCGTCCAAGCGCGCGATGGCGCCGGCGGCGTCGTTGCAGTGCATCGTGCTGAGCACCTGGTGGCCGGTGAGCGCGGCTTCAATGGCAATCTCCGCCGTCTCCGTGTCGCGGATTTCCCCGATCATCACAATGTCCGGGTCCTGACGGAGGATGGAGCGGAGGGCGCTGGCAAAGGTCAGGCCGATCTCCTTCTTGACCGGCACCTGGTTGATGCCGGGAATCTGAAACTCCACGGGGTCTTCGACGGTGACGATGTTGTAGATGGGGTTGTTGAGTTCGTTGAGCGCGGAATACAGGGTGGTCGTCTTGCCGGAGCCGGTGGGGCCGGTCACGAGGATCAACCCGTGCGGCGCGTCCACGGCGGCCTTGACTTGCCGGAAGGTCGCCTCGTCAAGCCCCAGTTTGTCCAGGCTGGCGGAGAGATTGGTCTTGTCGAGCACGCGGAGCACGATCTTCTCGCCGTGAACCGTGGGCATGACCGAGACGCGCAGGTCGTAGTCCTTGCCACCCACGCGAATGCGCATGCGGCCGTCCTGCGGCAGCCGGCGCTCCGCGATGTCGAGGCTCGACATGATCTTGAATCGCGAGGCCAGCGCGAGCTGCATCTGCTTCGGCGGCGGGGTGGAGTCGGTGAGCACCCCGTCCACGCGGTAGCGCAGGCGCACGTGCTTCTCGAACGGCTCAATGTGGATGTCGCTGGCGCGGTCCTTGATGGCTTGAACGAGGATGAGATTGGCCAGTTTGATCACCGGCGCCTCTTCGCTCGACGCGGCAAGCTGGTCCAGGTTGACCTCTTCAGTGCTTTCCTTGGAAACCTCGATGTTGTCGGCGTCGGCGTCGGCTTCGCTGCGTTTCTTCGCGTCCTGGATGATGTCCTCGATGCTGCCGCTGCGGGAGGCGTCAAGGCCGTTGAGCTTGTCTTGGATGGCCCGTTCGGAGGCAATGAGCGGCGCCACGTCCAGCCGGGTGATGCGCTTGACGTCGTCAATCGCCAGCACGTTGAGCGGGTCGGCCATCGCTAGGAAGAGCTTGTTGTCCAAGCGGGCCACGGGCACGACCTTGTGGTTCTGCGAGAGGTCGCGCGGCAGCAGTTCCGTGATCTCGATCGGGATGCTGATCCGGCTCAGGTTGATGGGCGGCACGTTGAGCACGCGCCCCATGGACACGGCCATGTCGGACTCGCTGACGTAGGATTTCTCCAACGCCAGCTTGATGAGGCGGGTGCCGCCTTTCTTTTGCTGTTCGAGGAGTTCCTCGACCTGTTGCGGCGTGAGCAGGCCGTCCTCGACGAGCGCGTCGGCGATGCGTTCCCCAAATGTTTTGACCGGCGGCATGGCTCAGCGAAACACTTTGCGAAGGTTCTTGATGATCTCGACCGGGGGCGCGAGATACCACAACAGCCGATTGGGCGTGGCGGCCGCCAGCTCTTTCGCGGCTTGCGCGTTGTAGGGGTTCGCCGTGGCCACCAGGATGGATTTGCTCATGCGGTCAAAGGGGAGCACGCACCAACGCTGGCACGTGGCCGCCGGGAACTTCCGCGCCAGGTCCAGATCGGGATCGTAGCGTTCCAGTGGCAGAAACCCCAGGCGGGTTTTGTCGCACAGCAGTTTCAAGGACCGTTCCAGCGGCAGAATGGCCTTGTCCGAGAGCAATTGGATGAACGGCTCGATCACGCCATTGGGCGGACTGGCGAGGTCGGGAGTGTGCCAGCAAAGGTCAAAATCGCCCGCGGAGATCGTCTTCGATTCCACGAACACCCGGTACATGGATTGGCGGCCATCATCCACCGAGGCGGCGGTGAGTTTCTCCGTCGCCCGACGCGGCTGGCCAGGGGTGGCCTTTGCCACCGAGTCCATCCCGGGGGTGAGCGCCGGTTCGGTCCCGACGCTGGTGGCTTTGGCTTCGATCTCCCGCAGGGCCGCTTGCACGTCCTGGTCGTCCGGATACCGCTGCAGGATCGTTTCGTATTCGAGGATGGCCGAGGAAAGCTGGCCGAGCTGGACGTAAGCTTGCGCGATGCGCTTGGCCGTGGCCACGACCTCCTGGTCCTGGCCGAGCTTGGAATACGCTTCCTTGAGGATTTCGAGCGACTGATAGTCCTGCGGCTGCGATTGAGTGATCACCTCGAACATCTCAATCGTCTGCATCAACTGAGCGATTTCGCTCTGCGTCAGTGCGGTCGCTGTGGCCATGAAAATCGAACCCGGTTCAATTCGGTGGCCCGCTCTGCTTCACTGCAATCGCAACTAGCAGAACGGGCATGGGTGCTGCACCAGCATTCTGCCCGCCACTTTACGGCTCGGGTTCCGCCAACGCAACCCCTCGTTGGTTTCCGCCTTCGAACCACAACCTGTGCTTGCGTGTTCGCATCCGGCGAGTCCCGAGTGTGCCCGCCGGTGCCGGCAAACGAGACAGTGAGTTCACTTGGGCTGCCCAACTGACACGGAATTGGCCCGGGCTGATTCGACGCTCCGACCCGGCCCCGCCATGCGACGCCAGCGGGTTTAATTCAGCCTGTTGGAGAATTCCCGACAGCAACGGATGGGCAGACGGATTGCCAACCGCCTGCGGAATCCCACCGCAGGGGCAGGGTGCTCTTTCCCACAGGACAAGCCGGATCAAAAAGACGCTCCGCGCAACCCCCTCAAACTCAAGTCCCACACCGCGGACGCGCTCCAATGGCGCAAAGCCACAGTTCGTCATCCATACGAATTCGGGCAGTTTCCCGTTCAAGTTGGCCGAGCGGAGGGACAGGCTGGGTCCAGTGGCGAAATCCTTGGTTCTTGGCAGATTCCCGGGAACGGCGAATTGGTGGCGGTGACCCGCTTCGCCGGGTTCCGTGTCACACCTGGCGCTTGGCACGCGCCGCTCTTCGCCGCATACTTCGGCCACGTGATTGATACGAACGAGAAGTTGGACGCCTTCCTGCCCGTGCTGCGGGCAGCCCCATGGGTTTCCGTGGATACCGAGGCGGACAGCTTGCATGCCTACCCCGAGAAGGTTTGCCTGATTCAGATCAGCACGGCCGCCGGAGACCGCCTGGTGGATCCCCTCGCCCCCATTGACCTGCCGCGCTTCCTCGAAACGCTGCGCGGCCATGATCTCATCATGCATGGGGCGGATTACGACCTCCGCCTGCTCTGGAAACATCACCGGTTCACGCCGCGCTCCGTTTTCGACACCATGATCGCGGCGCGGCTGTTGGGGGTGCGCCAGTTCAGCCTGAATTCCCTCGTCACCCGCTATCTCGGCCTGACGTTGGACAAGGGCATGCAGAAAGCGGATTGGGCGCGCCGCCCGCTCACCGAGCGCATGGAGGCCTACGCGCGGAACGACACGCGGCATCTCAAGCCGCTCGCCGACAAGCTCCGCGACGAACTGCGGCACAAGGGGCGCCTCACCTGGCACGAGGAATCCTGCGCGCGCCAATCCCAAGATTGCGCCCGCGATTTGGAGCCGGATGGAAACACTGTCTGGCGCATGAAAGGCAGCCACCTGCTCAACCGGCCCGCGCTGGCCGTCCTGCGCGAAATCTGGCGCTGGCGCGAGCAGGAAGCCACGGCTTCAAACCGTCCGCCGTTCTTCGTCCTCCCGCACGAAACCCTCACCCACCTGGCCGTCGCCGCGGTGGAGGCACGGCCCGTTGACCCGCTGCTGCCCCGCCGGTTCTCGGACCGCCGTCGCGAGGGCCTGCGACAAGCCATCCAACGCGGCCTGGCCCTTCCGCCGAGCCAGCACCCGGAATTGCTGCGCTTCCAATCGCGCCGGCTCAGCGAAGCCGAGCGCCGCCGCTTCGTGGAACTCGAGCGCCGCCGCGACGCGCAGGCCGCCAAGCTGGACCTGGACCCCTCGCTCATCGCCCCGCGGGCCACGCTGCTCGATCTCGCCCGCCATTGGGACAAACATGCCCCGGAATTGATGCAGTGGCAGCGCGAGTTGTTGCAGGCCTGACGGCCAGCGGTTTCACTTGCGCCGCACCGTGGCGGCCGACCCCCGGCTGGCATATCCACTCACCGAGCCGCCCCGCGAAACTGGCGCTTGAACGAGGGCTTGCTCTCAGGTGGAATACCGCCATGCGCATCTCCCGCAACCACCTCTTGACCGCGGCCGCCCTCGCCCTCGCCGGCTGCCAACATCCGCAGCCCGCCTGCTGCCCAAAGGCCACGCCCCCTGAATCTGCGGCGGTAACATCTGCCCCACAAACCAACCAACCGCTCGCCAAGCGTTACACCTATACGCCGCGGGTTTATCCCGTGGACGAGCGCGGCTTCTCGCCCGTCGGCAAGGCGCTCGAAAAGGCCTACGCCCGCGAAGACCTGGTGACCGATGACGACGAGGGTTCGCTCAATCCCTACGTGATGAAAGTCATCTCCGCCTATCCGCTCGACGGCAGCTATCCGTATCACTGCGGCTGGACCCCGCGCGAATACGACATCTACAACGGCGTGACGGAGGACCAATGGTACCAAGGGATGGTGGTGGCCAAGGCGTATCCGGACGGCTCGCGTTGCAGCTACTGCTGCGGGTTCACCTTCGAGGTCTTCATCCGCGCCATGAAACTCCGCAACGTCCAAAAGGGTCTCGATCCCGACGATTTCAACGGGATGACCTTCAACGACCTCTTCAATCTGCTTCAGCTTTGGTATATCGAAGGGCCGGGCGACTGCGAGCAACGCGGCATCGTGGGCTACGGTCTCGGCAAGGCGATCACGGATTTCGAGCAGGTGAAGCCGGGCGATTTTCTCAGCTACAGCACCACGCCGCCGGGCGGGCACGCGGTCATCTTCATCGAGTGGCTGCGCGACGAGCAGAAGAAGATCATCGGGATGAAGTATTTCTCCTCGAACCTCTCCGGCTCGAAGGGTGTCGGTTACGGGCAGGGCAAGTTCAGCGACTCGAACAATGGCCGCGGGCTGTTGCGCAACTCCCTGCGCATCGCCCGCGTCGGCGCGATCAAAGACTACAAACCCTTCAACCGCGCGGAGATCCCTGCCCGCAACGCCTACCTGCCCACACAGCCCACGCGGATCCTCTACGTGCCCGCGCCAGCGGCGGACCCTACTGCAAAGTAGGGGCGACAGCTTGCAGCCTGCGGTAGTGCCGCGAAGCCTCCGGCGGGGCAGTGTGATGCGTCCAAGCCAACTCACTGACCTGCAACCTTGCCGGGAGCATCGCAAGCCACAGACCTGCGCCGCTACGGTTGGCCCGCTGTGCGGCAGCGACACTGCAGCGACCAATCATGCTCATCTGATTTGGTCCACATTGCCCGCCTTCACAGCTGGGCCTGCAGGCCCGATGCAAAACAGGTGCTTGAACCCGCGCAGGAAGACCTGGCCGTCGCTGATGGCGGGGGAGGCGTAGCAGTGCTCGCCAAGTTCGTATTGCGCGACGCGCTCGAATCGGGGGCCGGGCCGGATCACGTTGATCTGGCCGTCGTCGTTGATGAAATACACCAGTCCATCCACGAGCACGGGCGACGCGTGCGTGCGACCAAGTTTCTCCTGCCAAAGCACGTTTCCGGTGGCGGCTTCGTAACAGAACGCCACCCCCATGTTGTTCACGGAGAGCAGATGGTCGCCGACGACGATCATGGAAGGAACGTAGGGTGCGCCCTTCGTGTCGCGCCAAGCAACGTGTGTCTGGGTAACGTCGCCTTTGCCGTCAGGCCGAATCGCGAGCACGATCGTTTTCGGCCAACTGCTGCTGACGAAGACCAGCCCGGCCCGCTCGCTGTAAACCGGGCTGGCGACGAATTCCTCGGATGGGCCGTCCACCGTCCAGAGCCGCTCGCCGGTGTTCGGGTCAAAACTGGTCACGCAGCGGTCGCCACATTGGATCATCTGGGCGCGCCCGGCGATTTCGCGGATGAGCGGCGCGCTGTAGCTGATCCCCTTGCGCGTGCGGTTGACCCGCCAGAGTTCCTTGCCGTCCTTCCGGCCCAAGGCGACCAGGAACGAGTCGCCCTTGCTGTCGCTGTCCAGGATCACCTTGTCTTGGTAGAGCACGGGTTCGTTGCTGAAGCCCCATTCGCCGGCGTGCGTGCCCGGGCGGACGAGCCAGAGTTGTTGTCCGGTGGCGCCGGCGTGCGCCGCCACGACGATCTCGTCGCCGACACGGAAGGCGGCATAAACGCGCTCGCCATCGGTGGCCGGCGTGCCGGACGCGTGGCTGTTTTCCTTGTGCAGCTTCTCCAGCGGCCCCTGCGCCACGGTTTGCCGCCACAAGAGTTCGCCGGTGGCACGGTCAAGACACAGGAGGATGCGCTCCCGGCTGTCCGGCAGGGAAGTCACTGTGAAGACGCGCCGTCCCCAGACGATCGGAGACGCGTGGCCAATGCCGGGCAACTCCGTCTTCCAAACGGCGTTGGTCGCGTCCCAGTTCGTGGGGACGCCCTGCTCTAAGCAAGAGCCGTCGCCGCGGGGGCCGCGCCAACCGGGCCAGAACTCGGCATTGGCTTGGAGAGCGTTGGCGAGCAAGGCGACGGGCAGCAAGGCGAGGGCAAGAGTCCGTTTCATGTTGCGAGGTGGGATTGCTCGGGGGCTCGGCCACGAACTCATGGTCAAGTCGCGGCCAAGTCTCCAGTATTTCTGTCTTGAGGCAAGTATCCCCCGAGAGAGTCTCGCTTCGCATCCCTGAACCGCAGCGGCGTTTCGGCAGAGCGCCGCCAATTCTTGGAGGGGGACTCTTCGAGGGGGAAAATGGCGGCGCTCTGCCGAGACGCCGCTACGCCGAGGTTCATGGTGAGGCGAACCGGTTGTGCTGCCGAACTGCGCTTGGCCGCGACCTAACGCGTCGGGGCTTTTTGAATTTCCGCAACCACCGACCGGAGATCAGCCACCACACTGAGCGCGTCCTGACGGCGGACTCCGCTAACCTGCAGGATGGCTTGCACGTCCGCCAAGATCGCTTCCACGCGTGCCGCAGGGAGGCTCGAGGAATCGAAAAGGGCATTCAAGTTCTGGGCGAGGCGGGCGCGTTCCGCAGTCTCCAGCGGGCTGGTGGGAAGGACTCTGGCGAGGTTGTCCACGAGGGTCGTCACCGCAGCGCCGGTGGGTTTGCCGGTGCTTTGGGTGGCGGCGAGGAGGTTCTTGGCGAAGCGTTGCTTCACGGCGGCGGCCACGTCGGCTTTGGCCTGGAGGGCGACGAGATCGGTTTGCAGGAGGGCGATGTTCTGTTGCTTGGGATTGGGGGTTGCGGCGGCGGCCGCAGCCGGCTGGGCCGGTTGGGCGGGGGTGGGCACCCCTTGGCGCACGTTGCTTTGATTGACGACCTCTTTGGCGCGCTGCTTGACAATGACGCCTTGGGCACCCTGGGCCCATGCGGAAACTGCAGTGAGAACGATTGCCAAACTGAACAAGAAGACCGTTTTCATGGGAGCCATTCTTTTGCGGATGCGTGGGTTGAAATGGGTTCGTTCAGTTTCTCTCTTCTGTGACGCGGGGCGACGGGTCAGGGCGCCGCCGCGCGACTGGCCGTCAGGGTCTTGTGCTTGGTCAGCAGACCCAGGTAATCCACCAAAATGTGTTGGGCTTCCTCCAGCACAAAGTCCACCGCCGGCGAGGACTGATCCTCGGCTTCGGCAGCCAGGTCCTCCCCCGGGGTGAGCGACTCGACTGCGGCGGTCGGAGCATTCGCGCCGCCCGCGCCGCGGGCAGCCGCGCTGTCTTCCGCCTTGGCCAGATCATTGGTCTTGGCAACCGGCGCGGGCAGTCCGGGTTGGTCCACGTCTTTGAGCGTCAATTCGTAAACCTTCATCTCCGGCTTCTTGCGGGTCCGGCGTTCCTGCTCGCGCGCCTTTTGACGTGCCTCAATCTCTGTCTTCTCCTTGAGCCGTTGGGCTTCATTCAGCGAAATCGTCTTGTCCGCCTGCATGCGCTGGTATTGCTCGATGTCCTCGCGGACATAGTCGAAATCCTTGGAGGCCGCGACGCGCGCCTGGGACAATTTCAGCAACTCGGCCTTAAAGGGTTCAACCTGCCGGGTCGGCTCGAACAGGGCGGGCGCGTTGGTGTCCCAAGGCAGCGGGTTTTCCAGCGCGCTTTCGCCAATGTCGGGCGAGAGGCCGAGCACCGAGGGCAGGATGATGTCCGGCACCACGCCTTTCAACTGGGTGGACTCGCCATTGGCGCGGTAGAATTTGCTCACCGTGTACTTGAGCAACCCGGGATCGTTCGTGATGATCCTGCTGGGGCGCATGAAGTCGGTGAGGCGGCTGGGCGCCTGCACGGTGCCTTTGCCATGCGTGGAGGCGTCGCCCACCACCAGGGCGCGGCCATAATCCTGCAACGCGGCGGCCACGATTTCCGAGGCCGAGGCACTGACCCGGCTGGTCAGCACGACCAGCGGCCCCGCGTAAAGGACCCGGGGATCGCGGTCGCGCTTCTCGGAAACCCGGCCATCGAAGTCGCGCACCTGCACGACCGGGCCTTCCTTGATGAAGAAGCCGGTGATGCGAATGGCCTCTTCGAGGGATCCGCCCCCGTTGCGGCGCAGATCGAGCACGAGCCCGTTCACCTTTTCCTCGTTGAGCTTTTTGAGCAGGCGCGCGAGGTCAGCGGAACAACTCTTGAAGTCCGAGCGGTCGTCCGTGCCACCCAAATCCATCGTCGAGTAGAACGAGGACAAGTCCACGACCCCGATGCGAAGCGGTTCCCCGTTTTCGCCCGGGAACTCCAGCACCTTGGCCTTGGCGGCTTGTTCTTCCAAACTGATCTTCTCGCGGGTCAGCTTGACGACCTTGCGCACCGAGGGATCCGGCGCATCCACGGGAATGATCGTCAGTTGCACCTCCGTGCCTTTCGGTCCGCGAATCAATTGCACCGCCTTGTCGAGATTCATGTCCACGATGTCCACCGGCTCGCCATCTCCCTGGGCTACGGCCACAATGCGATCGCCCTCCTTGATCTGCTTGCTCTTCATCGCCGGCCCGGGGTGGAGCTTGCGGATCGTGCAATAGCCATCGGGCGAAGTGAGTTCGGCCCCGATGCCTTCCAGCGATAGATTCATCCCCATCGCAAAGTTGTCCATCTGCTGTTTGCCCATGTAGTCGGAGTGCGGATCGTACACATGGGCGAGCGCCGTGAGATAGGTTTCCATAACGTTGCCGCTTTCCCAATTGGCAAAAAACCGAATCTGCCGGTGATAGCGCCGCGAGAGGGTCTGGACGATCTCGTCGGGCTTCATTTTGTTGAGCTTCTCCTGGAGGTACTCGTAGCGGAGACGGTCGCGCCAGAGCTTCTTGGCGGCGGCCAAGTTCTTGGGATAGGGCGCCTGCCGGCGGTCCAACGCCACGCGTTCATCCGTGTCGAAGGTGAACTTTTCGTGCTGAAGCAACTCCTCGACATAGGCCACGCGCTGCTCCAAGCGCTCGAAGAAACGGTTGAAGATCACGTACGCCGGGGTGGCATCGTAGCGGCGAAGGACGAGGTCGTCCAACCGGGTGCGGTAAACCTCGAACTCCTCGAGGTCCGACTGAAGGAAATGAAGGCGCTGCGGATCATACATGGCCAGATAACGATCCAGGAACCGCGAGGAAACGGTGTCGTCGAACGGCTGCCGGGAATAGTGCCGGTCTTCCAACAAGCGCGCCGTGAGAAATGCGATCTTGTCATCCGCCGGCGTCGGCTTGAGGTGCGGGTGCGTGACGGGTTTGTCCGCCGGCGGGAGCACCAACGAATTGGTCGCCGGCTTGTTGGGCGTCTGGGCCAGGGCCAGCGACGTTATCAGCCCCGCGACCGTCAAGATCGCAGTCCACCGCAGTTTGAAGAACACTCTCATGCGTTTTAATGTGCCTAAACCTAGCACAGGTTGGACGGAATCTAACCGGATTCGTTCACGGCGGAAACCTCGATTTTCGGAAGGCGGGCGGGTTTCCCGCGCGTCGCCTGCGCGTTCGGCGGATTCGTCCACCGCGGTTTGGGGCGGGCCGGGTGGCCGCCGCCAAGAGAAAGGCGCGAAGCAATGGCTTGCTCCGCGCCTTCGCAAAACCTGTGTTGGCTTCCTAGGTCAGGACGATCTTGTCGCCTTCCTTGAGGGTGACGATGGCCTTCTTCCAGTCGGGCGCCTTGCCGGCCTGGGTGGTGCGCTGGCGGCGCGCCTTGCCACGGACGTTGAGGGTGTTGACCTTGACGACCTTCACCTTGAACAACTCCTGCACGGCTTGCTTGATCTGCGGCTTGGTAGCCATCCGATCGGCCACGACGGTATATTGGTTGTACTTTTCGCCCTGCCGGGTGCCTTTCTCGGTCAGGCGGACGGTCTTGATGATCTGGAATGGGTTCATGTTATTCCTTGCCGAGGCGGGCTTCGACCCGCTCAAACGCGCCGCGTGTGAACACAAGTTTGTCGGGACGGAGCACGTCGTAAGTGTTGAGAAAATCGCTGGTGGTCAGCGCGACTTTTTCCACGTTGCGCGAGGCCAAGGTCAGGTTCTTGTCCGGCGCCGCGACGATGACCAGAACAGAACCCTTGATTTCCAGCGCGTTGAGAATGTCAACGAAGGCGCGGGTCTTGTGGGTAGGGAGGTTGAACTCCTCGACCACGACCACGTCCCCGGCCTTGAGCCGCTCGCTCAGGGCTTTGCGGAGGGCCAATTGGCGGGTCTTGGCGTTGACCTTCTTGCGGAAATCGCGGGGTTTGGGGCCGAAGACGACGCCGCCACCGCGCCACAGCGGGGATTGAAACGAGCCCGCCCGGGCGCGACCGGTGCCTTTCTGCCGCCAAGGCTTCTTGTTGCTGCCCGCCACTTCCCCGACGGTCTTGGTGCAGGCCGTGCCGCTGCGTTGGGCGGCCTGGTAGGCGACCACGGTGTCGTGAACGGCCTGAGTGCCCTTGCCGTTCTCAATGATGGGGAACTTGACTTCCAGTTCGCCCTGGGCCTTGCCCGACGTATCTTTGATGGTGAGCTTCATAGCTGTGCCTTACTTCTTGAGAACCACATTCGGGCCCTTGCTCTTCTTCTCGACGACCGGTTTATGCTTCACGGTGCCTTTCGGCATCTTCTTGGCTTCCCGGATGATCACGTAATCTCCGTTGGCGCCAGGGATGGCGCCCTTGATGAGGAGCAAATTGTCCTCCTCACGCACCTGAATCACTTCCAGGTTTTGCACAGTGCGGCGCACCTGGCCCATGTGGCCGGGCATGCGCATGCCGCGCATGACGGTGCCGGGGAACAAGCGCTGGCCAATGGCGCCGCTGCGCCGATGCCAACCCTTCGCGCCGTGGGTGGAATCGCCTCCCGCGAAGCGGTGGCGCTTCACCACGCCTTCAAAGCCGCGGCCCTTGGTGACTCCAATGGCATCCACGAAATCGCCGACGGCAAAGAGGTTGGGCCCGAGGATGTCCCCCGGTTTGACGGGCTTCGAGAAGTTGCGAAACTCGCGCAGCCGCCGGGCGCCGGTCAGCACCAAGGGGGTCTTTTCATCGGCGCGCTTGGCATCCACGCCGAATTTCTTCAAGTGGCCGAGCTCCGCCTTGGTGAGGCGATGGTCCTTCTGGTCGCCAAAGCCGAGTTGGACGGCGTCGTAGCCGTCGGTTTGTTTGGTCTTGCACTGGAGGACGCGGTTGGGGCCGGCGAGCACGATGGTCACCGAGTGAATAACGCCCTGGGCGTCATAGACGCGCGTCTGGCCGAGCTTCTTTCCAATTAAGCCGAGCATAAAACCCTTAGATCTTGATGGTGATGTCCACGCCCGCGGGCAGGTTGAGCTTCTTGAGTTCGTCCACGGTCTTGGCCGTGGGGTCGAGGATGTCAATCAGCCGCTTGTGGGTGCGTTGTTCAAACGTCTCCTGCGACTTCTTGTCGGCGTGGGGAGAGCGTTGGACGGTGAAGCGTTCGACGCGGGTGGGCAGGGGGATGGGCCCGGCCACGCGCGCCCCGGTGCGTTTGACCGTGTCCGCGATTTCCCGCGCGGACTGGTCAATGACGCGATAGTCGTAAGCCTTCAGGCGGATGCGAATGCGTTGTGCAGCCATATAAAGAACGATTGTTTGTGGTTGGTTGTCTCAGGAACGCGCCGCCGGTCTCGGCTTCGCGGTATCCAAAATCTTTTCCGTAATGCTGGTTGACACCGGCTCGAACCGGTACGGCTCCATGGAGTAGGCCGCGCGCCCTTTCGAGAGCGAGCGGATGGCGGTGGCGTAACCGAAAAGTTCCGCCAGCGGCACCTCCGCGGTGATGATTGTGGAGGCGTCTTTCGCCTCGATCCCGGAAATCCGCCCGCGCCGGCGGTTCAAGTCGCCCATGAGATCGCCCTGATACTCATCGGGCGTGGTCACTTCCACCTTCATGATGGGCTCGAGCAAGATGAGGTTGGCCTTCTTGCAGGCTTCCTTCAGCGCGAAGATGCCGGCCATCTTGAAGGCCAGTTCGTTCGAATCCACTTCGTGGAACGTGCCGTCCACGATCGCGATCTTCAGGTCCACCATCGGGTAGCCGGCCAGCACGCCGCCTTGGATGGCTTCGTTCAGTCCGTCAATCACCGCCGGGATGTACTCCTTCGGAATGGCACCGCCCACGATGGCGTTTTCAATCTCAATGCCCTTGCCGCGCTCATTGGGCGCGATCGTGATGCAGGCGTGGCCGTACTGCCCGCGCCCGCCGGACTGGCGAATGAATTTGCCCTCGCCTTCCGACGCTTTGGTGATTGTCTCGCGATAGGCAATCTGCGGCGCGCCGGCGTTGGCCTCGACCTTGAACTCGCGGAACAGGCGGTCGCGGATGATTTCCAGGTGCAGTTCGCCCATGCCGGCAATGATGAGTTGCCCGGTTTCCTCGCTCGTAAAGCAACGAAACGTCGGGTCCTCCTCCGCCAAGCGCTGCAACCCCTCACCGAGTTTGTCGCGATCCGCCTTGGTCTTGGGCTCCACAGCCATGCTGATCACCGGCTCGGGGAACGTCGGTGGTTCGAGCATGACGTCGAAATCCTCGTCGCACAGCGTGTCGCCGGTGGTGATATTCTTCAGCCCCACGAGCGCCGCGATGTCTCCGGCGAAGACCTTTTCCACGTCAATGCGTTTGTCCGCCTGGATCATGAGGACGCGGCTGACGCGCTCACGCTTGCGCGTGCGTGGGTTGTAAATCATGTCCCCCTTCTTGATCTGGCCGCTATAGACGCGGAAGAAAACCAGCTTGCCAACGTAGGGATCGGTCCAGAGTTTGAAGGCCAGCGAACAGAACTTCTGGTGGTCGTCAGACGGAACCACCACCTTGTTATCCGTGCCTGGTTCGATGCCCACAGCCGCCGGGACATCCAGCGGCGAAGGCAAATAGTCCACCACGGCGTCCACGAGCGGCTGGACCCCGCGCTTCTTGAAGGCCGACCCACCCAGAACCGGAACGAATTCGATCTTGCAGGTCAGGCGGCGAATGGCGGCCTTCAACACTTCCGGGGCGACGGGTTTGTCTTCCACCACCAAGTTGGCGACCTCGTCGTCCTTGTTGGACACGGCGTCCACCAACTCCGCCAAGGCCTGCTTCGCGCGTTCCTTTTCGGAATCGGGGATGTCGGTGACCTGGAACTTCAGCCCCGTATCGTCGTCCGGATCGTAAAGGATCGCGCGCTGGTTGACGACGTCAATGACCCCTCGCAGATGCTCCTCCCGGCCGATCGGCAACCCCACCGCGTAGGCGTATGCGCCCAGCTTCTTCCGCATGTCGTCCAGCGCATTCTCGAAGTTCGCCCCGGTGCGGTCCATCTTGTTGACGAACGCGATGCGGGGGACTTTGTACTTCGTGGCTTGCCGCCAAACCGTTTCGGATTGCGGCTGGACCCCCGCCACGCCGCAAAAGACGGCCACGGCGCCATCCAGCACGCGCATGGAGCGCTCGACCTCGGCCGTGAAATCCACGTGGCCGGGCGTGTCAATGATGTTGATCCGGTGCGGCACCCCGGTGAAGAGTTTCGTCGTGCCGTCGTTCTTCTGGGCCCAATAGCAAGTGGTGGCGGCCGAGGTAATCGTGATGCCCCGCTCGCGCTCCTGCTCCATCCAGTCGGTGACGGTGTTGCCGTCATCCACGTCGCCCATCTTGTGGATGAGCCCGGTGTAAAACAGAATGCGTTCGGTGGTGGTGGTCTTCCCCGCGTCAATATGCGCCGCGATGCCGATGTTGCGCGTGCGCTCCATCGGATACTGGCGTTGCGGTGAATTCACCGGTTTTTGATTCTCACTCACGGACGAAATCTCCAATCAGGCAACAAAAACGCCCCGGATTACGGTCGGCCGTCGGGGCGCTGTCGAAACTGTTCCTACCAGCGGAAATGCGCAAAAGCCTTGTTGGCTTGGGCCATCTTGTGAACCTCATCCCGCTTGCGGATGGCGTTCCCCTGCCCTTGATAGGCATCCATGATCTCGGCGGCAATCGCCTGTTTCATGGGCATCCCCTTCCGCGCGTCGGCGAAGTTCACGATCCACCGCAGGGCCAGAGACTGCTGTCGATCCGCGGACACTTCCAACGGCACCTGGTAGGTCGCGCCGCCCACCCGGCGGGCCTTGGTTTCAATGCGCGGTTTGGCGTTGTCCACCGCGCGCTGCAAAATGTCGAGCGGATTGGCGCCCGCGTTCTTCTCCGCAATCTGATCGAACGCGCCATAGACAATGCGCTGGGCCGTGCTCTTCTTCCCACCCATCATCACGGTGTTAACCAAGCGCGTGACCAGCGGGCTGTTGTACTTCGGGTCCCGGGCAATGGGACGTTTGACTGCTTGACGACGACGAGACATGGGATCGGAAATCGTTAAATCGTTGGATCGTTCAATCGGCCGTCAGGCGGCGGCCGCCGGCGCGGCGGCTGCGGGTTTGGCGCCGGCCTTCGGGCGCTTGACGCCATATTTGGAGCGGCTCACGCGCCGCTTTTCCACGCCGGCGGCGTCCAGCCGGCCCCGCACGATATGATAGCGCACCCCGGGCAGATCCTTCACGCGACCGCCGCGAATCATCACGATCGAGTGTTCCTGGAGGTTGTGGCCTTCGTCGGGAATGTAGGCAATGACTTCGTAGCCATTCGTGAGGCGAACCTTGGCCACCTTCCGCATGGCGGAGTTCGGCTTCTTGGGCGTGCGGGTCATGACCTGAATGCACACGCCGCGGCGGAAGGGCGAACCCTCCAAAGCCGGCGCTTTGGATTTGTAATTCAGTTTCTTGCGGCCCTTGCGGACCAATTGATTGATTGTCGGCATTGGCTAAATCCCAATTACTCGCGACCGTCCGCCCGGTCTGGGTCAAACGGGGTGCGGATGTTAGCAAGCCGCCTCCTGAGCGCAACAAGTATTTGGAGGATTCTTCGGCTCGGGGCGCATGTCAGTTTCTTGGAGGGGTCGTGTAAGCTTGAGGCATGACAACGACGACGCTTGCTCCGACCGCGGCCATTCTGGCCTCAACCCGTTCCGTCCGTTCGGGCGTTCCGGCCACCCTCATCTCTGAGGCTTTGGCCGTGCTGGCGGCCCGCACTGCGGTCGCGCTGGATGCGTCCCTCACCCGCTTCCTGGCCGCGACCGATCAGAACCTGGGCCACCTCGAAACCGAGGCCGCCCACGCCGCGCAGGAACTGCTGCGCCCCGCCAACCAGCGCGCCGCTCAAGCCAAGGCCGACGCCGCGCCCCGCCGCACAGTCCTTTTCAGGCGCGCGGTTAGAAACCACCATGCGTATGCCATTACCCGATGGCTCGGCTGCCCTTGAGCAGATGCCGACGCAGGTGCCGCGCGTAGAGTTCACAAGGAAGGCGTGCCTCGGCCGGCGATTCGCCCGTGATCAAACCCGCGCTCCGCAGGCGCACGAACGCGCGGGCGTCCAGCCTCGCGGGCCCGGCCAGCACGTGCCGCATCGCCCCGGCCAGCGCCTCATCACTGTCCAGCAATGCCTGGGCTCGTTGCAGAGGGATTGCAAAAAGTTCCTCGTGCCAACCGTCTCGACGGGCCAACGGCATCGGGGAGGCCGCGCGGCGCCGGGCCAATTCCAGCAAGGCATACCGGCAGAGAAAGGGCTGGCCGCCGACGAGCCCGTACAGGTCCTCCAATTCCGCCCGCGAGCCCAGCGGCGAACCGCAGCGACGATTCAATTCCGCCAGCTCCTCGATCGAGAACTCCCGCAACGTGATATGTTCGCCGAAATTCGGCCGCAGTTCGGTCGGCGCGGTCAGGATCAGCGTCAACTGCCCCAACGGGCCGCCGGGTTCGAGCGCGTGTTCGTTGCTCCAAGCCTGCACCAGACCACAAAACTCGTCGCGGAAGTCCCAATCTTGAATGCGACCAACCTCGTCCAACCCCCACGCCACGCGCCCGAAGCCCGCCGACAAAACCTCCCGGCGCAGATAGCGGTCGAAATTGACATTCGGCGACCGGCGCGGATCCCAGACCCGGCGCGGCGCCAACGGCAACCCGAGTTGATCCGCCAGCGATTCGCCGAGCGCGTGATAAAAGGCCTCCAGCGAGGCGAAGCTGGCAGTGTTGAACTTCTGCAAGTCCGTGCAGGCCACGCGGGCGCCCTCGCGCCGCGCCAGATGCAGCACCCGCGCCAGCAACGAAGTTCGCCCCGTCTGCGGCGCGCCGGAGATGAATACCAAGCCCTCGCGCCGCGCCCAGGCAGCCTCCAGCGTGGCGTCGGCTTCGCGCCGCACGTAGCTCGGCGAATCGGGCGGGACGGCGCCGTATGGAGATTCCTCGACCACAGTGGGCGCGATCGGATCGGTGACCGCCGGGCGCGGTGCGTCCTTGCGCCCCGCATTCACATCATGGACCGGCAACAAGGCGCTGAGCGCCTCTCGCAGGGAGCGGGCCGAGGGGAGGCGGCGGCTCGGGTTCGCCTGTGTGGCTGCCTGAAGGATGTCGTAAAACTTGCGCTGGCGCTCGTCCTTGAGCCGCGGACGCAAGTCGGGCAAGGCGTCCGCCAGTTCCTGCACGTGGACGCCGCTGAACATTTCGTACAGCACCCGGCCAAAGCTGAACACATCCGCCGCCGGCCGCCCCGAGCCCTCCGGCGGATTGTAGCCAATGCTTCCCACGGGCGTGTCCTTGTGCCCCGCTGTGGCGACGGTGCCGATGTCCGCAAGCTTGGGCACTCCGTCCACATAAATCAGGTTCGCCGGCTTGAGGTCCCGATGCACCAATCCTCGGGCGTGCAGTTCCTCCAGCGCCAGCAGGAGCGTCTGCCCCAGCAACAGACACTCATCGAGCGGCAGGCGGCGGCGGCGGTCCAACTCGGCCCGCAACGTGCGTGGCTGATAACTGGCGGGCTGAATCTGCCGCCGATGCTGGAGATCGTCCGCCAACTCCATCACGTAGTAAAAGTGCCCTTCCGCGTCGTTGCGGCCCACGTGCAGGATTTGCACAAAGCCCGGGTGCGAGCGCGAGATCGGCTCAAACTGGCGCACGCCCTCGAACTCGCGTTCATACTGGCGTGCCGACTTGAACGTGCGGCGCCGCACGAGCTTCACCGCCCGAAAGGCGCCGAAAACATTCCTCGCCAACCAGATGCTGCCGTAACTCCCCACGGCGATGCGCCGGATCAATCCGTGATCCGGAATCGGCGGCGGACCAGACTGGGTTGCACCGGGACTCATGCGGCGGAGACATGTCGCGGGATCACCGAATACGGTGATCCGTTCCAAGCGTGTCCACGACGACGCTTTGCGCCGCCGAACGCGCGCGGTCGAACCCTTGCGCCAAGCCCGGCGCGGGCAGTTGGGTGTTCGCTGTGGTTGCCGTCATGTGGATGGCGGGCAAGCATAGGGGCATTTCCAGTCAATGCAAACGCCCGGCCAACCGGTCCCGCGCGGGTCACACGAGCCGCACGGGTGCCCCGTTGAACGGCAGCCCGTGGCCCGATGTGCCGGAGGCGCGGAGTCAATTCTCCCGCCTTTCGTCTAATAAACCGCCGCGCCGCGTGTCAGGATGATTGGAACAATGTCCTTTGCGGACCAACGCGCCGGGCGGATACAGTGAGCCAAGCATGGCGGTGATGCCAACAGACCAGGCCAAAGCGGAATCGCCCGGTGGGGGAACGATTCAGGAGCTGTTTGCAGCCCTCGAAGCGCCGCTGCTCCATTACGCCCTGCGGCTCACCGGCGAGCGCGGCCCCGCGGAGGACATGGTTCAGGAAGCATTCATGAAACTCCACGCCCAGTTTGAGGAAGTGCGCGAGCCGAAACGCTGGCTCTACCGCACCGTCCACAACCTGGCCCTCAACCACCGCCGCGACGCCGCGAAAGTGGTTTCACTGAACCTCTCTGACCAGTCCGACCTGCCAGACTCATCCGACCCGTCCGACCCCCAGCCCCTCCCCGATGAACAAATCGCCCGTTGGGAGAGCATTGGCCTGGTGCGGCTCAGTCTGGAGACTTTGGACCCACGCAGCCGCGAACTGATCCGACTCAAGTTCAACGACGAACTCTCCTACCAACAAATCAGCGAGCGCACCGGCCTCAAGACCGGCCACGTGGGCTACCTCCTGCACCACGCGCTCAAAACCATCGCCGCCGAACTGGCGAAAACGGGAGTCGTGCCATGAAGAAGTGCGAACTGCGAAGTGCGAAGTGCGAAGTCACTCGTAGGACAGGCTTCCAGCCTGTCTCCATATTCGCCCTCTCCAGCCTCTCGCCGCAAAACGACCGACCGACAACTCGTCCCAGCGCGGCCCCGGTGAGGCGTCCCGACGCAAATTTGAGACAGGCTGGAAGCCTGTCCTACGCACTGGTCTTTCGGCTTTCACGCTTCGGATTTGTTTCGGATTTCGGATTTCGGATTTCGGATTTGCCGGGAGGCTACGCATGAACCCGGAATCACCAAAGACACCTCGCGAAGCATTGGAGGCCCGCCTCACGGCGCTGCTGTTGAGCGAACTGTCCGCTGACGAAGCCGCGGCCGTCCGCCGCGCGCTGGCCCAAGACGCCGAACTCGCAAAGCTCCACGACCGTCTGCAAGCCACCATCGGCCTTGTCCGCGAAACCGTCACGACCCAGGCCGAACCTGCTGCCGAGCAACCGCCGCTCAGGCTTTCCGATGAACGCCGGGAGCAGCTCCTAGCACACTTCAAGACCGTTCCCCTGCTCCCAAAACTGGAGAATACCCAGAAGGTGAAGCGTTCGTGGCTCATGCCGATGAGCGTGGCTGCGTCGCTGGTGGCGCTGTTGGCCATCGCGGGCCTCTTGTTGAATCCTCCGCGCATAATGGAGGGCGTCGGGTCAGACATTGCTCAGGACGCCTATAGCCAGCAACGCCCATATACTGGCGTAGTCGCGGACACATCTCCGCCACCTGAAGTGGCTCCAGCCCCGCGCCGCAGTTCATCCATCGTGTTGCCGCCACTCAATGAAACCGCCGCTGGCGCATCCGTTGCCGCCGCTCCTACTCCAGCGCCCGCGCAACGGGCAAGTTCAACCACTGTTTTATCGAGCGAAGGCAGATCCGAGCCGGAGGCACTGGTCAATGGCGTGGCGGCTGTGGCAGCCCCAGTTGATCCGGAGGCCTCGGCGTCCTCCAATGCGGATGACGGCGAAGCGACGGTCATGTTCCAACGCAGGTATGGATCCGCGACTGAACATGGTTCCCGGCCCAATCCGTCTGTTCAGAACCCGTCTGCCGTGGCACAAGAGCGGGCAGGCAGGGCAAAACTGGCCGAAGCCAGGCACACCAGTGAAGATATGGAAAGGGTGGGAGTCTCGGAACGCTCGGCACAGGCGCAGTCACAGGAAAACCGCTTTCTGGGGCGTTACGCTTACGATGCCAAACCAGCGGGCAACGACGCCTTCGCCGCTGCCAAACCTGATTCGTGGTATTTCGACAATGACGGCAAAAGCCAGAGTGATTTCTCCGTTCGGCAGGAGGGCCGATCCCCCGCGCTTTGGGACGACAACTCCGCGATCCGCGGGTTCTACAGTGTTTCTGATTCGCAGGACTTGTTTGCCAAGGAGGCTGGAGCCAACCGCAGTCAGGCCGGGCAGATTCAGGACTTGGCTGCCAAAGGCCGGGTTGAAGTGACCGTTGGCCAGACGGTCACGGGCCTGCCGACGCAAGCTGGGGCTGGCGTTGTTGTTCCGGCCGGCGTGGCTCACGATGGCTTCTATGGTGGTTACGCAGTGAACGCTCCCACGCCAGCGGCAGGCGCGATCATCGCCATCCCCGATCCCGGACCAGCTTCCTTCGAAACACCCGGCAAGGCGGCCGCCGACAAGACTTTCACTCTGGGTGACACGCCTGAACTCGGGAGACAATTCTACCGGCTTGCGGAAGGCGGTGGGGGCGGTGTCGGCGGTGCTCAAATTCAACCTCCACGCCCCTCCGCCTCGCCCGCACCGCAGGCAGATTCCGGTGTTGCTGGCGCCGCAACTGCCGCGACCAAACGGGTCGAGCTGGTCCCGTTTGCCCCCCAACTCCCGGCTCCCACCCTGAAAGGCACGCCGGAAGACCTGCCCAAGGGACCGAACCTCGAACCACTGGGAACAAAACCCGACGGCACGGTCGTCCTTGGCCGGCCTGAGGCGGCGTCAGCGGCACCAGACCCTGAGCTGTATGCCGCTTTCCGTCGCAGGTACGGAGTCGCGTCCGCCGACAAACCGCTCGCGGAGAGTGTCGCCAAACAACCCGTGTCTGCCGCCAAAGCGCCTGCGCTTGAGGGAACAATGCCCAACTCGAGCGTCGCCGCTGTGGAGTCGCCTGCCTTGGGTGAGGCAAAGGAATCCCCGTCCAGGGCCGGCCGTGGCATCACGCCGCTGGCCAGCGCGAGGAGCGGAAACGAACCGACACTCAGCGCTGGAAACCTGAACCTCCAATGGGCGGACAAGCATCACCAAAAGCAAGGCGGCGTTTCTTTGACGGAGTCGGAACGGAAGCAAGTCGCTGAACTGCGGGAACGGTATCTCGCCAATGGCCGGGAACCCACCGAAGGCGGACGCATCGCCCCCGCAGAGGAGGTTCAGAGCATGGATGTTGATGCAGCCACCGTGACGACCACCGCCGGGAAGGGCGTCGGCGGCGTTGCGGTGGATGAAGCCACCCGTGGACAGCGGTCCGCCATCGCCCTGCCAACGACAGAAACGGGCGTCGCTTTGGGGGTCGAGCGCGCGAAGACCGAGGAGTTGGCGCGGGCGCGGATTGTGCCGGAGCGCCGGTTGGCCGGCGGTGCAAAGGCCGAACCAGCGGCATCCCGAAGCGCCAAGCCCACTCAGGGCAGCTCAATAAACTACGAGGTGGCCACGCTTGCCAAGCTCAAGGAGGTTTCGCAGCAAATCTGGACTGACTATGACTCCGATGGTTTCCCGGATGCCTTTGGAACCGTAAAAAAGCTCGTGCCAACGCAGGCGTCTTCCGCAAGCGACATTGACGCACCGCCCGTTCGCAAGGCTTCCACCAACGCCCCGATTCCGCAGCCCGAAGTCCAGACGAGCGACAACGCCTTCTCCACCTTCTCGCTCAACGTCAGCGACGTGGCATTCAAGCTCGCTGCGGCCAGCCTGGAGAAGGGCCAGATGCCGGACGCGGCCTCTGTGCGCGCCGAGGAGTTCATCAACGCCTTCGATTACCGCGATCCCGAAGCGCCGCCGGGTGTGCCGATCGCGTTCGCGTGGGAGCGCGCGCGGTATCCGTTCGCGCACAACCGCGATCTGCTGCGGTTCTCGCTCAAGACTGCCGCGGCGGGCCGGCAGGCGGGGCGTCCGCTGAACCTCGTGCTGCTGCTCGACAATTCCGGCTCGATGGAACGCGCCGATCGGGTGCAGATCATCCGCGAGGCGTTGCGTGTGCTCGCCGGGCAGTTGCAGCCGCAGGACAAGCTCAGCGTCATCACTTTCGCCCGCACACCGCGCCTGTGGGTGGACGGCGTGGCGGGCGACAAGTCGGGCGAGGTGCTGGAACAAGTCAGCGGCCTCACGCCGCAGGGCGGCACGAATCTGGAAGAGGCGATGAACCTCGCCTACGCCACGGCGCTGCGGCATTACCTTGCCGGCGGCATCAACCGTGTGGTGCTGCTCACCGACGGCGCGGCGAACCTCGGCAACGTCGAGCCCGAACCCCTCAAGCAGAAGGTCGAGGCGCATCGCAAACAGGGCATCGCGCTGGATTGCTTCGGCATCGGCTGGGAGGGGTTCAACGATGATTTGCTCGAAGTCCTCTCGCGCAACGGCGATGGCCGTTACGGGTTCATCAACTCACCGGACGAAGCCGCCAACGAGTTCGCCGGCCAGCTCGCGGGCGCGCTCAAGGTCGCGGCGTCGGACGTGAAGGTGCAGGTGGAGTTCAACCCGAAGCGCGTCACGGCGTATCGGCAGATCGGCTACGCCAAACATCAGCTCACGAAGGAGCAGTTCCGCGACAACACCGTGGACGCCGCTGAAATCGCCGCGCAGGAAGCTGGCAACGCGCTTTACACCGTGGAGGTGAATCCCGCTGGCGAGGGCCCACTCTGCATCGTGCGCTGCCGGTTCAAGATCCCCGGCACGACGGATTATCGCGAGCACGAGTGGGCCGTGCCTTACACCGGCAACGCCGTGTCGCTGGAGCAAGCCAGTCCGGCCATGCGCCTTGCCGCGAGTGCCAGCGCGTTTGCCGAGTGGCTGGTGGTGAGCCCGTTTGCCGCTGAAGTCACGCCGGATGCGTTACTCGGCTACTTGAACGGCGTGTCGGAAACCTATGGCGCCGATGCGCGCCCGAAGAAGCTGGAGTGGATGATCCGTCAGGCGAAGAGCATTGGAGGGAAATGAAAGCCGGAATCAAACCGCAGAGACGCGACAGGCGCAGAGAAGGCACAGGCAGAACCTCCGCATACATCGCGCCGTTGCGGCTGAGCCCATCAGCCGACCGCTGGCTTCGCGGATTTGCGAGAGAGAACAAGTCGGCGGATGCCGTGAGTGAGCCGGAGAGCATTGAAGTTGATCAGCAAGCCGAGCGGCCAGCCGCCGAGCCGGAGCTGGCTCAACACCTCGGCCTCGTGGACCGCGCGAACTTCAGCGAGTGCGCGTGGGTGGACCACGATGCGGCCCGCCACCAGCAGCTCCACCTCGTCCGGCTCTGGCAGGACGATGCCCTTGTAGCTCAGCGGGAGCGATTGTTTGCGCACAAACGGAACGCCGCGCAGATGCAATTCGTGGCAGAGACAGATCTCGTACGTGGACGGCAACAGTCCCGGGCCCAACTCCCGGAAGACCTCGGCGGCCGCGGCGAGCACTTGATCGGCCACGGCTTCCGTTTCGGCATCGCCGCAGTTCGCGGCGCATGCAGGGGCCGCACACTCGGATCCAGCAGCGATCACTCTCTGCGTTTGTTGCATCTCTGCTGTTTCTCTCCCATCCTCCTCAAACCCCACCACCAACCGTTCAAGCCCGTCCTTCAACACCGCGGCATTGAAGTTGAGCAACAGGGCCAGTTTCCAGCCTCCCAGCTTCAGATAGGTAAGGACCTGCGCCCGATGCACCGGGTTCAACAACTCCACCGACTTCACTTCCAACACAACGGCCTGCTCAACGAGTACGTCGAGCCGATAACCACACTCCAACTTTACCCCCTTGTAGATGACGGGCACAGGCCTTTGAACCTGATGCGCCAAGCCGCGGAGCGAAAGCTCATGAGCGAGGGCGTGTTCGTAAGCCGCCTCCGCTTTGCCGGGACCGAGTTCCCGGTGAACCTCAATGCCAGCGCCAATGATCTCGTGTGTGAGTTCGTTGGGTTTCATGGGCGCAGACTAGCTCCAGGGCAGGGCTTCGTAAACCGCAGAGACGCGATGAACGCGGAGAAGATGAGGGGTCGTGTTTTCTCTGCGTCTGTCGCGTCTCTGCGGTTGAAGGGCTGATCACATCACCAGCATGTTATGAAAACTCGTCTCGCTGTCTTCCTGAGTTACCTCGCGCTGATCGCTCGCGCGGTTGCAGGAGCGGAACCACCTGCTTCGACAAACCAACAGCTCCCCGCCGTCACGCTGCAAGACTTCAAACTGGTCGGCGACCTCAAGGATGATCGGGCGTCCTTCACGCTCACGGCCAACGCCAAAGTGGAGAACTCCAAAGGCGGCTCACTAGAACTGCTCTCCGGCACCGTTGCGTTGACGGGTGTGAACACAAATCCCAAGTGGCGCGTGCGCGTCGAGCAAGGGCGGTTCGTGCTGACATTCGACCGCAGCGGCACGTTCCCGATCCAAATCAAGTTCGACGCCGCCGTGCGCCAAAGCGACGGTTGGAGCGCAGTGGATTTTCGTATTGCGCCGAGCGCGCTTCAGCCGGTCACGTTGCAAGGCTTGGCCGAGGATACACAGTTCCAGTTCGTCGGCGCGGCGCGGCCCGAGCGCAAGGGCAGCGACTTCGTGAGCTATTTGCCGTCTGACGGCTCGGTGAAGCTTTCGTGGAAGGCCGCGCGCACTGAAGCCGAGGGCAAACTGTTCTACGCCGCGGAAATGCTGTCGCAAATCAGCGTCAGCCCCGGGCTCATGCGGCAGGTGGCGCTGCTCGACGGCAAGATCATGCAAGGCGAGATGACGCGGCTCGCGCTGCTCCTGCGGGGTGCGGGCGAAGTCACCCGGGTGCAGGGCGAGGCGGTATTGGCGTGGAAAGTGGAGAACCTCCACACTCTGCAAAGTGTGGAAGCACCCCCTCCGGCTTCTTCCGAGCGGCGACTCATTGTCCAATTCAACCAGCCACAGAAAGCCGGCTTTGCACTCCAGGTGCAGATGCAGACCCCGCTGGACGCTTTTCCGCAGTCAGTGGAGGCGCTGCAAGTCCACCCCGAAGGCGCCACGCGCTTTGCCGGCTGCTACCGCGTTGTGAACGACGGCGCGGTGCGGCTCGAAGTCGCGCAAGCCAGCGGGCTCTCGCAGATTTCGCCGGAGCAATTCCCCGAGACCGACGCGACCAAGGCAGCCTTCCGCGCGGGCGGCAGCCAGCGGTTTGCCTACCGCTTTTCCGGGGCAGATCACGCGCTGCGGATTCAGGCGGACCAAGTCCAACCCGAGGTCGGCGTCTCGCAGGTGCTGGCCTACCATCTCGGCGAGAATGAACAGGCGATTGATTCCGAATTCGAGTTGGACATCCGCGAAGCGCCTTTGCGCGAGCTGCTGCTTCGCGTGCCGAAGGGCTACGCCATTGCGCGCTTGAACGCCTCGGGGCTGAGCGATTATTTCCTGAGCGAACCCCTCACCCCGTCCCTCTCCCCATCGGATGCGGAGAGGGTGGCCGAAGGCCGGGTGAGGGGCGACTTCGACCAAAATGAGCTCCGCCTCGTGTTTGGCCAACCCATCTCCGGCAGGCAGGTCGTTCAACTGCGACTGGAGCGCAATGCCGCCTTGGGCCAAGCCACTTGGACGCTGCCACGCCTCGAAGTCAGCCAGGCGAAATCCGTGCGCGGCCACATCGCGGTGTCGGCGGAGGCGGGCTTTCGCCTGACCGCGGAGCGCACGCACGCCTTGACGGAAATCGCCACCGCGTTCTTCCCGCGCAAGGTGGCCGGCATTCAATCCGCTTTCCGCCTGAGCGAGGCGGCGTGGGACGCCACGATGCGCGTGGAGCGGTTGCCGCAGACCGTGCAAGCCGACGCGCTGCATCTTTTCTCCATCGGCGAAGGCATCGCTTACGGCAGCAGCCTGATCAACTACGTCATCTCCGGCGCGCCGGTGGCGCTGTTCCGTGTCGAACTGTCCGAGGAATACCCCAGCGTCGAGTTCACCGGGAAGGACATCCGCGGTTACCAGAGGACCACCAACGGCTACGTGGTGCAGTTGCACACGCCGGTCTCCGGCGCTTACACGCTGCTGGCGACCTACGAGCGCCCCTTCAAACGGCAGGGCGAGACGCTCGCGTTCACCGGCGCCCGCCCGCTGGACGCGCAATCCGAGCAGGGCCACACGCTGGTCATCAGCGCGTATCAGTTCGACGTGAAGCGGGCGCAGGTTTCACCGAACCTGCTGCCGCTCGAAACCGGCGAGGTGCCGCCGGAATACCGGCTGTTTTTTGACGCGCCCATCCTCGCGGCATTCCGCTACACGTCACGTCCATTCGCTCTGCAGCTTGCCCTCAGTCCGCTGGCACAAGGCGATTCCCTGAGCCAGATCGTGGACCGCGCGTCACTGGTCACGCGCATCTCGAAGGAAGGCCAGGTGCTCACGGACGCGAGCTACCTCGTAAAAAGCCGCGGCAATCCGAACTTCCGCCTCACGCTGCCCGCGGGGACGGAGCTTTGGTCCGCCACGGTGAACGGGGCATCGGTCGTGCCGGTGAAGGACAAGGACGCGAATCTCATCCCGCTGCCGCAGCGCGCGGATCCGAACGCCGTGCTGAAGCTCGATCTGAAGCTCGCCGCGAAATCGGCCAACGCGTCGCGGGTGAAAGTCGCAGCCCCGATTGTCAATGCGCCGGTCATGCTGGCGGAATGGAAACTGTCGCCCGATGCGGGCCAACGTCTGGTCTATCGCTCCGGGTCGCTCACGCCGGCGGGCGGCGTGCCGGATGTGTCGGGCTTTGCCGGCTTGACGCGCTTGTTCACCGGCCGGCATCAAAGCGAAGCGCTGGTAGCATTGCTGGCGGGCTTGGCGTTACTGGCGGTGGGGAGCATCGTCTGGCGGTGGACGTGCCAGGACGGGGTGGTGAAGTTCAGCGCTCGATACTTCTGCGGCGTGACCCTGGGCCTGGTTGCGCTGGGATTGTCGGTCGTGGCGTTCATCAATCTCGCCGATCTGGCCGAGCGACAACAATGTTACCCGCCAAACGACGTGACTTTCCTGGCGCCGGTGCAACAGCCAAACAGCGAGCTGAGCGTGGAGGTTGCGAACGCGGCTGATCAAACCTCGGCGGGTGAGTACTTCGGATACGGTTGGCCGGCACTGTTGGGGATTGCGGTGTGGGCCTTTGGCTGGGTTTCCGTCGAGCAACGCGTGAAGACGGCGAGTTGGCTGCTCGGCTGGACGCTGGCGGCGTGGGCGGCGCTCCGCTGGCCCAATGGTGCGCCGTGGTTCATCGCGGTCATCGGCGCGTTCCTCGCGCTGCACGTCGTGCTGCCTGGCTTGCGACGGCTCCTGTCGCTGCCGAAAGAAATGACAGCGAGAATCGGAACCGCGCCCGCTGCCGCCTCGGTCGCGCTGCTAACTCTGCTTCCCCTCTGCGTTTGTCGCGCCTCTGCGGTTCCACCGGACGGGGCGCCACCGGGTTCAACCGCAGAGACGCGACAGATGCAGAGGAAAGAGCCGCCAGCCGCGGCGCTCGCCGAGAAGGTTGCGCAGCAGATTCGCGTCGAAGACCAGTTCGCTCTCGCCACCGCGAAGATTCGCTGGAACGCCGAGAAAGGTCAGACACTGCCGCTGCTCTGCGATCCCGCCGTTTTGACTCACATCAGTCTTCCGGCCAAAGCGCTCAAGCTCGTGTCCTCGCAGGCCGGCGAACGGCGGGTGCAGGCGTTGCGCGCGGAACGAAGCGGGACATTCGATGTGGAGGTACAATACCAGTTGCCGGTGGCCAAGAAAGACAACGAGCGCGGCCTCGCGCTGCCGACCCACGCGGGCCTCGTCAACGAACTCGAACTCACGCTCGTCAATCTCGACGTGGACGTGTTCTCGCCGCGGGCCGTGACCCTCAAGCGCGAGGCGGCGGGCGGCAACACGATTGCGAAGGTGGTGCTCGCACCGGGCGAGACGTGGATCGGCTGGAGACCGCGCAGCCGGGACGTGAAGAGCGAGAAGCCAGTGTTCTACGCGGAACTGCACCAACTCTACGTGCCCTCGGCGGGAGTGATCGAGGGCGTGCATGTTGCAGCCCTCCGGCCGGCGCAAGGAGAGTTGGGCGAGTTGGTGTTCGACGTTCCCAAGGGCGCGACGGTGACAGATGTGACCGACACGGCTGACACGGTCGGAAACTCGAAATCCGAAACTCGAAATGCGAAGTCGGCCGTGGCCCTCTGGCGCTTTGATCCCGACACACGGAAGCTGCGCGTGAATCTGAGCCAGCCGCAGTCGCGTCCGTTCACACTCGTGATTCGCTCGCAAGTCGCCACCGGGCCGCTGCCGTTTGAGCAAGCGGTCGGCTTGGTTGCCGTCGAGGGCACGGCGAGTCAGATCGGCTTGCTGGCCGTGGCGACGGGGAATGAAGTCCAGCTCGACACCGTGGGTGCGGAAGCGTTTTCGCCAATCAACCTGGAAGACTTCCCGGGCGCGGTCGCGCAACGACTCGCCCCGCAGATTCCGGGACTCACCGTGCGTCGCGCCTTCCGCTACGCGGACCCGAAGGCCACCGCCGCTGTAAAGGCGTCGCCCGTCGAGCCGGACGTGCGCGTCGAGACGCAGGACACCCTCTCGCTGGGCGAAGATCGAATTGTCCTCGCGGCGAACCTGACGGTGGACATCACGCGCGCGGGGATTTTCCGACTGAGTTTCGTCCTGCCGGCGGGCCTGGACGTGGAGGCCATCAGCGGGCCGGCGTTGAGCCATTGGACGGAAGCAAACAGCGACGCCACGCGCATCATCACACTCCATCTGCGCGGCAAAACGATCGGGCAACAGACCTTCGCCATCAGCCTCGCCGGGCCGGGGATGAAGACGGCAAACGGTTGGGCGGTGCCCCAACTCGTCTTGCGCGAGGCAAGCAAGCAGCGGGGCACGCTGCTGGTGGTGCCGGAGCAAGGATTGCGTTTGCAGGTGGCCGCGCGCGACGGCGTCACGCAGCTTGACCCGCAGAAGTCCGGCATCCGGCAAAAGGGCGTGCTGGCGTTCCGCGTGTTGCAGACGCCGTGGAAGCTTGCTCTCGATCTCGAACAGGTGGACCCGTGGATTCAGGTGACGAGCCTGCAACACGCGACGGCGAGCGAGGCGCAGGTGAAGATCACCGCGAATCTGCAATACCAGATCGAGAACACGGGCCTGAAGGCGTTTCGCGTCTGGCTGCCAGCGAATGCCGAGGGCGTGCGTTTCCAGGGCGAGCAGGTTTCCGATTTCCTGCCGGAGGCCGGCGCGGTCACGAACGGCTTGCAGTTGTGGGAAGTGAAACTGCACCGCCGCGTGATTGGCCAGTATCTGCTGCAAGCGAGTTACCAGACGCTCCTGCCGGATCAAGCATCGGAGACGACCCTGCGCGGTGTGCAGGCGGCGGAGGTGAATCTCCAGCGCGGCTTTGTGACAGTGCAGGCGGGCGGGCGATTGGAAGTGAGCGTCGCATCCACGCCCGCCGCGCTTCAGCCCACCGAGTGGCAGAGCATTCCCCGCGCGCTCCAGCAGGATTGGTCGGCGGTTTCGGCCACTCTCGCCTATCGCCTCGTTGAGCCGGCGTTCCAACTCCCGCTGAAACTCGGCCGTTACGAAGCCGCCAAACTCCTGCCCGCGCGCGTCCATGGCGTCACGTTCACCTCGGTGATTTCCGACGACGGCGTCATGCTTACCCAAGTGCGACTGGAGATGATGCCCGGCGACAAGCGGCTGCTCCATGTGACTTTGCCAAAGGACGCGAAGTTCTGGTTTGCGTTCGTCAATCAGAACGGCGTCTGGCCCTGGCGCGAACAGGATCGGATTCTGATTCCGTTGGAGCAGCAATCCCGCGGCGGCAAACCGGTGCCCGTCGAGGTGTTCTACAGCAGCCAGATCGGCAAGTCCGGTTCGAGCGCGCTGGATTTGCAACTCGCCGCGCCGAAGTTCGATCTGCCGCTGGAGAACATCGCATGGCGGGTTTTTCTCAACGAGAAATGGCAGCTTGCGAACTGGGCGGGCACCCTTCAGTTGCAGGAGGAGCAAATTGTCCCACGCGCCGCCGCCGTGGACCTGCAAACCTATTTGCAGAGCGAAGCCCTCGGGCAGCGCGCGAAGACCCAGGAAGCCGAGGAGATGCTCGCGATGGGAAACACGCTGCTGGAAAAGGGCGATCCGCAGCAGGCCCGCCGCGCGTTCCAAGCCGCCTACGGCTTGAGCCAGGGCGACGACGCATTCAACGAGGACGCGCGGGTGCAGCTCAACAACCTGAAGCTCCAACAGGCGCTCGTGGGCTTGAACGTGCGCCAAGCCGCCGCGACGGGCGAGGCAGCGACCCCGGCGGCGAAGCTCCGCGACACCCGGGGCCGCAAGGACGTCGGCTACACACAACAGGACGCCAAGGCGATCATTGACCGCAACAGCGCCGAGGAGAACGCCGCCTTCATGCGACTGGCGCAGCGGTTGGTGCAACAACAGGACGCCGCCGTGAGCAGTCCCGCCGCCCTGCGCGCCGCGATTCCCGAGCACGGCCGTTTGCTCACATTCAAGCGTGCGGTGGTCGTGGACAAGGAAGCGGACCTGCACATTGGACTCCAAGCCAGTGCCGTCCGACCCGTCTCGTTGAGCGCGCGGATGCTGATCCTGGCGGGCACAGTGCTGGTGTTGTTTGGGTTTGGGTGGTTGGGGCGAGGCTTTATACGCGCGAGGGCCTCAGTGTAAGAGAACCCAAGGAACCCCGGCCAGATCACGGCGGACACAGCGGGGCGGAGTGGCTGTGGCCGGCACGCTCCGAGAATCCGCCGCGATGCGGTCAAACCCATCAAGGCTGACGGTGGCACAATCCAGTGTTGCAGCCTGCATGGTGGCGGGGACACGGGCACACATGAGCGCCGGGCAAAGTATAGCCTCGCCTCGGCAGCGGCGGGGAGCGATGCTGTGCCGCGTGTTGATGAACCCATTGGCCAAACACACCATGCGCCGACTTCTTCTGCTGCTTTGCTGGACCTGTGCTCTCTCCCTCCGCGCGGAAAGCCCTCGTGGCTACTACCGCTTCCCAGCCCTGCACGGCGAAACCATAGTTTTCACCGCCGAAGGCGACCTGTGGTCCGTGCCCGTCAGCGGTGGCAGCGCGCACCGGCTGACGTCGCACCCGGGCGAAGAGTCGCGCGCGGCGATTTCGCCGGACGGCCAGACGGTCGCCTTTACCGCGGAATACGAAGGGCCGCGGGAAGTTTATTCCATGCCGATCACCGGAGGCTTGCCCACGCGACATACCTTCGACGGCGCCGGCGCAACCGTCGTGGGCTGGACGCCGGACAAGCGCATCCTCTACGCGACCCGCGCGCATTCCACGCTGCCCAACGAGCAACTCGTGAGGCTGGATCCCATGACTGGTCTTCAAGCCCTCCTGCCACTCGCCCAAGCCAGCGACGGTGCGTATGACGACGCAGGCCAGACGCTTTTCTTCACTCGGCTGCCATTTCAAGGCAGCAGCACCAAGCGCTATCAGGGCGGGACGGTTCAGAATCTGTGGCGGTTCGCGACTGGCGACACGGAGGCAGTCCCCCTGACGGCGGATTTCAAGGGCACCAGCAAGAACGCGATGTGGTGGAACGGGCGCGTCTATTTCCTGAGCGACCGCGACGGCGTGATGAACCTCTGGTCCATGACGCCCGACGGCACCGACCTCAAACAACTCACTCAACACAAGGACTACGAAGTGAAGTCCGCTTCGCTCCAAGCCGGGCGGATCGTGTATCAGCAGGGCGCCGACTTGCGCCTCTATGACATCGCCGCCAAGGCGGACAAACTCATTCCAATCACGCTGGTGACCGATTTCGACCAGACCCGCGAGAAGTGGGTAAGCAAACCGCTGGATTACCTCACGGCGGCTCACCTTTCCCCGAACGGCGACCGCGTGGTGCTCACCGCGCGCGGGCAGGTGTTCGTCGCGCCGGCGGAGCAAGGGCGCTTGGTGGAAATGCCGCGCAAGGCCGGGGTGCGCTATCGCCACGCCGCCTTTCTGCCCGATGGCAGGTCGCTGTTCGCGTTGTCCGACGAAACCGGCGAACTGGAATTCTGGAAACTCCCGGCCAATGGCGTCGGCAACCCGGAAGTACTGACTTCCGGCGGGAGCATTTTTCGCTTCGGCGGCCTCGCTTCGCCGGACGGCAAGTGGCTCGCGTGGCAGGACAAGAACCAACAGCTTTGGGTCTTCAACCTCGGCCAGAAGTCGCCGAAGCTCGTCGCCACCTCAACGATGCGCCAGTTCGGGGACATCGTGTGGTCGCCCGACAGCCAGTGGCTCGCTTACGTGCAAACCGCGACGAACACTTACAAGCAGATTCATCTCTACCGCCCCGCTGACGCCCAGCGCGGCACGGTGACCAGCGACCGCGTGGACAGCTTCAGCCCCGCGTGGTCGCCGGATGGCAAGTGGCTCTATTTCCTCTCGGATCGCCACCTGCGCTCGCTGGTTTCCAGCCCGTGGGGGCCGCGCCAGCCCGAGCCATTTTTCACGGAGACAACGAAGATTTATCACGTGGCGCTCACGCCGGGCTTGCGTTCGCCGTTCCGTCCCAAGGATGAACTGGCTGACGCACCGAAGCCGGAAGCAAAGACGAAGAAACCCGCCAAGAAACCGGCAACCAAAGCGCCCAGAGCCGCGGATGCCAAAGAAGCCGCGGTGAAATCCAGCAAGCCGGCCAGCCCCGAAACCAATCAGACTGCGGTCGTCAAAGTGACCATCGAACTCGCCGGCCTGCCAGGCCGCATCGAGGAAGTGCCCGTGCCGCCGGGCAATTACGAGGACCTCGCCGTCACAGCGAAGCACGTGTTCTGGACAGCGCAAGACACCGGTTTCGATACCAAACGCCACTTGCAGCAGTTGGAGATCACCAACACCGAACCGAAAGCCAAGGCGCTGGTCGAGGATATCCGCAGCTACGAACTGTCGCTGGATCGCAAGAAATTCCTGATCCGCAAAGGAGACGCCTTTTACGTCATCCCCTCGGATAGCGCCGCGCCCGCGAAGCTGGACGAAAAACAGGTCAAGTTGGGCGGCTGGACTTTCGCCCTGCAACCGCGCGAGGAATGGCGGCAGATCTTCACCGAGTCCTGGCGCATGATCCGCGATTACTTCTACGACCGGAATCTGCATCACGTGGACTGGCCAGCCATGCGCGCGAAGTATCTGCCGCTGGTGGATCGCGTGAGCGACCGCGCCGAGCTAAACGAGGTCATCGCCGAGATGGTCGCCGAGCTCTCGACGCTGCACATGTTCGTGCGCTACGGCGATCAACGCGCCGGGCCGGACCAGATCAAACCCGCCGCGTTGGGCGCGCGGTTCGTGCGCGACGAGCCGGCCGGCGGCTGGCGCGTCGAGCACGTTTATCAAAACGACCCTGATTATCCCGAGAGCCTCTCGCCACTCGCCCGCCCCGGGGTGGACGTGAAGAACGGCGACGTGCTGTTGCGCATCAACGGCGTCGCCACGCTCGGCGTCAGCGACCCGGAGAAACTGCTGCGCGCCCAAGCTGGAAAGCAGGTTCTGCTGGAGGTGAAATCGCCGGGCGAGAAAACGCCGCGCCAGGTCATCGTCAAACCCATCACCCCCGAGCAGGAAGCCGACCTGCGCTACGATGAATGGGAATACACGCGGCGGCTGGAGGTCGAGAAGCTCGGCCAGGGCCAGATCGGCTATGTCCATTTGCGGGCGATGGGGGCGGCGAATATCGCGGAGTGGGCGCGCCATTTCTACCCCATTTTCCAGCGGCAGGGCCTGATCATTGACGTGCGCCACAACCGCGGCGGGAACATTGACAGTTGGATTCTGGGCCGGCTGTTGCGCAAGGCGTGGTTCTACTGGCAGCCACGTGTGGGCGATCCGACCTGGAACATGCAATACGCGTTCCGTGGGCACGCCGTCGTGCTCTGCAACGAGCGCACCGCCAGCGACGGCGAGGCCTTCAGCGAAGGCTTCCGCCGGCTCGGGCTCGGCAAGGTCATCGGCACGCGCACGTGGGGTGGCGAAATCTGGCTCTCCGCCGACCGCTGGCTCGTGGATAGCGGCATGGCGACCGCCGCCGAAATCGGCGTGTACGGCCCCGAGGGCGCGTGGCTGATCGAGGGCCACGGCGTGGACCCGGACCTCGTGGTGGACAACCTCCCGCACGCGACCTTCAAGGGCGGCGATGCTCAGCTTGAAGCCGCAGTGAAGCACCTGCGGGAACTCATCGCGCAAGACCCACGCCCGGTTCCGCCCACGCCGAAACACCCGGACAAGTCGTTCAAGTAGCACCCGGACTGGAAATCCCTGCCGTAGTGGCGCCTCGGTAGAGCGCCGCCATCTTCCTCCTCCAAGCGATTGCGGCCCTCTACCGCGACGCCGCTACGTGGCGAAAGCCCATTCGACTCTGTCCTTGACCGGCTCTAAACTGGCCTCACGAAACCTATGAGCAGCCCAAGTTGTTGCGAGATGCCTGCGCCACCCGCCGCGCCCTCCGGCGTGACCGAACTGGCCGTCGCCGGTTTGAACTGCAACAACTGCGCCCGCAAAGTCACGAACGCGCTCCAGGCCGTGGCCGGGGTTCACAGCGTTTCCGTCAACCTCGAAACCCGCCGCGCCACCATCCGCTGGGGCGCGACGGCTACCGCCGACACGAGCGCGCTGCTGGCCGCGCTCAAAGCTGCGGGCTACGAGGCGAAAGCCTTGGCCCCCGCAGCGCCCCACACCCGCGCGACTCGCCAGCGCGACTGGCATTGGAATCTCTGGCTCGGTGCCGCCGTCACCGTGCCATTGATGTTGGGCGAATGGGTCTTGGGCGTGGGCCTGGAGCAATGGTTTCAATGGCTCTCCTTCGCGCTGGCGGGCGCGGTGCAGGTGTTTGCCGGCGCGCAGTTCTATCGTGGCGCGTGGCGGCAACTCAAGGTCGGCAGCTCCAGCATGGACACGCTTGTCGCGCTCGGCTCGACGACCGCTTTCGGCTACAGCACTTGGGCGTTGCTCAGCGGACACGCCGGACATGTTTATTTCATGGAGGCGGCGGCGATCATTACGCTCATCAGCGTGGGCCACTGGCTCGAGGCCCGCGTGAGCGCCCGCGCCTCCGCCGCGCTGACGGCCCTTCTGCAACTCGCTCCGCAAACGGCGCGAAGGCTCCTGGAAAGCGGCGGCGAAGCGGAAGTTCCCGTCGCTTCACTCCACGCCGGCGACCGCGTGGCGCTCCGCCCCGGCGACCGCGTGCCCGTGGACGGCATTGTGGAAGAAGGCGACTCCGCCGTGGACGAAGCCATGCTCACCGGCGAATCCGCGCCCGTGGACAAGCAACCCGGCAGCGAGCTTTACGCGGGCACCGTGAATTTGAACGGCCGCCTCGTCATGCGCGTGACGGCCACCGGCGAAGCCACGGCCCTCGCCCAAATCATCGCCGCCGTGCAGCGCGCCCAAACCAGCCGGGCGGACATCCAACGCCTCGGCGATCGCGTGAGCAACGTGTTCGTGCCCGTCGTGGTGGTGCTCGCCCTGGCGGCGGGTTTGGCGTGGGGCTTGGCGCCGGAGTCAGCGCGGCAAGTGCATGGCTGGCTGACGCCGTGGTTGTGGCCGGCGCATCTGCCGGAAGCCGGGCTGGCGGCGGCGTTCATCATCGCGGCGTCGGTCCTCATCATTGCCTGCCCGTGCGCGATGGGGCTGGCCACGCCCGCCGCAATCATGGCCAGCGCCAACGCCGCGGCAGCGCGCGGCATCCTGATCCGCGATGGCGTGGCGCTGGAAAAGGCCGGGCAAGTGACTGCGCTAGTTTTCGACAAGACGGGGACGCTCACGTTCGGGAAACCGGAAGTCGTGAAAGTTTGGGATTCAGGCTCCGGAATCCAGAATCCAGCATCGCTTGCTGCGGCGCTGGCGCGGCATTCGACGCATCCGGTCAGTCAGGCTGTAGCCACGTCTCAGCAAAGCGCGGAACCAGATAGCCGCGTTCTCACGAACGCGGCTACGGTGACGGACTGGCAAGAAGTGCGCGGGGCGGGAGTCGAGGGAAACATCGAACACCGAACATCGAACGCTGACCTCCAAACGGGCAAAGCGCGACTGGGCTCGCTGCGCTGGCTGCAGGAGTCCGGCGTCGAACTCGCGCTGGGGGAGCGTTTCATGGCGGAATGGACGGCGCAGGGCGCGACAGTCGTCGGCCTGGCACTTGAGACGGAACTGCTGGCGTTGTTCGCCGTGCGGGACGCTGTCAAACCCGGAGCGGCCGCAGTCGTTCGCCAGTTGCAGGAGCAAGGTTTGGGCGTTCACCTGTTGACTGGCGACAACACGCGCACCGCCGCGAGCCTCGCGCAACAGGTGGGCATCTCTCCGGCGAATGTTTTCGCCGAAGTTCGGCCCGAGCAGAAGGCGGAGTTTGTGAAGAAGCTCCAGATGCGCGGCGAGCGGGTGGCCTTTGTGGGTGACGGCATCAATGACGCGCCGGCGCTCACGCAGGCGGACCTGGGCATCGCCGTGAGCCGGGCCAGCGACGTGGCGCGCGAGGCGGCGGACATCATCCTGTTGAAGTCGGAAATCGAAGCCGTGCCGGAGGCGCTGGGGTTGGCGCGCGCGACGCTGCGGACGATCAAGCAAAACCTGTTTTGGGCGTTCTTCTACAACGCACTGGGCGTGCCGCTGGCGGCGTTAGGGTTCATGAGCCCGGTCCTGTGCGCGGCGGCGATGGGCGTTTCCGATCTGGTGGTCATCGGCAACGCGCTGCGCCTGCGGCGGTGGCGGGGTTGAGATTCCGCAGAGTCCCGGAACTCAGGAATTCGGGGCCGGGACGGGGGCAGGCGGCGGAACGAGCGGCGGCACGCTTTCGCCTTGAGCGGCTGGGCGGCGGCCTTCGCGTTTCTCTCGACCGGCGGGCGGGGCGTCTTCCGCGCGGCGCGGCTGCTGGCGTTTCATCAACTCCTCGAAGCGTTTTCGCTGCTGGGGTGTCAGCTCTTCACGGATTTTCTCCCGGACCTCGGTGAGTTCCTTGCGCATTTCCGGGCCGACCTGTTCCCAGAGCTTGCGAGTGCGCTCCTGGCTTTCGCGGACGAGACGCTCGATGCGCTGGCGCTGCTCGGGTGAGAGTTTGAGTTCCCTCGTGGCGTTCAGGAGGAATTCCATCCGGCGCTGTTCGAAACTGGTTTGGAGTTCGCCCTCGGGCCGGCGGGGGAACTCGCGGAGCGGGGGCGTCCACTGCGGGGGCTGTGCGGCGGCCATGTGCGCGCGAAGCTGCCGGAGTTTCACGCGCTCGGAGTGACTGACCAACAACCCTCCGGTCAATACGCCCGCGCCGAAGATGACGACCGTGGCCAAAATGATCTTCCAGGCGTTTACCATGAATCGTCGGGGTACTGATCCACGGCGGCGAACACCGTGTTCTCGAACTGCTGCGAAAGTTCATCCTCGCCACCATTCGAGGCCGGGCTGAGCAGCGTCCACGCGCCGAGCAGCACGCACAAGGAGGCGCAGGAAGCCGCGGCCCGCCACAACCCGCCAACCCACCCGGCCGCCAGGTCCGTGACCGGCCGGCCGGTGATCCGCGCGAGGATGCGTTTCTCGAAGGCATACGGAACGGCGTCGTCCGGCGGATGAGCGCGGGCGGCGGCCAGCAGCTTTTGTTGCAGGTTGTCCAAGTTCATGACTCGCTCCAGTATGGACGGCTCGGTGCCAAACGGGGTTACAGGTACTTGTCTTTGGCCATCCGGGCAAGCAGCTTGCGCATCTCGGCGCGGGCCCGGAAAGCGCGCACCTTGACCAGCGGCACGGACCAGCCGGTCAGTTCGGAAATTTCTTTCACCGAGCGATCCTCGATTTCCAGCAAGGTGATGATGAGCCGGGCGGGCGGCGAAAGCTGGGCCAGGAGGCGGTCAATGAGTTGTTTGGCGGCGGCGGCGTGTTCGCTGGTGGATTCGGGCGCAACCGCGAACCGCTCCAGCCAGTCGTTCTCCGGCTCGGTCAGGTCGGTGAAGGTGGCTTCGCGGTTGCGTTGGTGGGCGCGCAGGAAATCGTAGCATGTCCGCACCGTCATCCGCATGAGCCAATGCTCGAAGGGCGCGTCGCCCCGGTAGCTGCCGAGCTTCTGGAAGGCCTTGAGCCAGACTTCCTGCGCGATGTCTTCGACCTCGTCTTCGCGGCGGGCGTACCGCCGGGCAGTGGCGAAGACCCGCGGCGAATACTTCTGGATCAATGCCTCGAACCGGCTCGTCTCGCCCCGCAACACTGCGGCGATGATTTCCGCTTCGTCGTGATCCATCGTGCGGAATCTGGCAGAGGGCTAATTCAGACTAAAGGCAAAAGACACCAGAGTGCTGCCACCAACGTGCTGCGGGCATCCTGCCCGCAAAGCCATCTTCCCGTTTGGGGAAGATGAGTGATCTTCCGGCGAGACGCCGGAAGCACGCTTCTGGGTGGCCCTTCCGCTATTGCCTCCACGCCGGCAAAGCCGTTGAATACTCCTGATGCTGGCCAAACGTGTCATTCCGTGTCTGGACGTTCACGACGGCAAGGTCACCCGCGGCATGCAATTCGGACGCGCCGAAGCGGGCGAACTGCGCAATGTGGGCGATCCGGTCGAACTCGCCCTCCGCTACAACGAGCAGGGCGCGGACGAGATGGTGTTCTTCGACATCACCGCCAGCGCGCACGGTCGCGCCACGATGGTGGACGTGATCGAGCGCGCGGCGGATCAATGCTTCATGCCGCTGACCGTCGGCGGCGGCATCAAGTCTGTGGACGACATGTACACGATGCTCCGGGCCGGTGCGGACAAAGTGAGCATCAACTCCTCGGCGCTGGCCAACCCGGACCTCATCCGGGCGGGCGCGGAGAAATTTGGCAGCCAGTGCATCGTCGTCTCGATTGACGCCAAGAAGACCGGACCGGACCAATGGGGCGTGTTCTCGCACGGCGGACGCAAGCCGACGGGGTTGGACGCCGTAAAGTGGGCCAAACGCGCCGTGGCGCTGGGCGCGGGCGAGATCGTGCTGAACAGCATTGATGCCGACGGGACGAAAGCCGGCTTTGATCTCGTCATCACGCGGCGCATCAGCGAATCGGTGGGCGTGCCGGTGGTGGCCAGCGGCGGCGCGGGCAATCTCCAGCACATGGCCGACGTGCTCCTCGAAGGCAAGGCCGACGCCGTCCTCGCCGCGAGCATTTTCCATTTCGGCACCTACACGGTCGGCGAGGTGAAGCGGTTTTTGGCGGGCAAGGGAATTGCCGTGCGGCTCTGAGGGCGGCTCTGAAGCCATAGAAGAGAAGAAGATCAAATCGGCGCTGGCCGTCATTTTGGGCGGGGGCATCGCCGCGGATTGGGACGAGGTGCGGCGGGTTGCGGGCCTCCCGGAGTATCGTAATCTGTCCGAGTGTGAGAAGCTGGTGAAGGAAGTTGCCGATGAACTCGAAATCAAGAGTCCCCTGCATTCCGATTAACGGCTCGATCAGTTGGGAAGACTGGTTGAAGGGCCGGCGGTTTCGCCGCGAAATGGGCGACCGGGTCGCCCCCCGGCATCATCCGGCGCGCAAGCAGTTCCAGCGATCGGCGGCTGAAGAAGCTTTTCAAGGGCGAGCGTGGCTTGCCGTTCACGCCGACCGAGAAGCTTTGAGAGCGACGCCGGATGCCCGTGAACCGCGGCTTTGTTGTGGTGGAAGTCGGGGCTGCGAGGCGGCTCTTGCGGTCGCAGCGCGCCTCGGGACGGCCCATCCCGAGCGCACCCGTTCCGGTCCATTGCGGAACAGGCAGGGGATTTCCCTTGGGGAATTGTTCGGTAGTTGGCGATCTTGTGCGCCCGCGTCGGGCCTGTTACAAGACACAGGTTTGCATTGACCGGCAGTGGCGAGGAGCGTTAACTGACTGCGGGATGGAAGCAGGGAAAGATCACTTTCGGCCTGAGCGGGTCGGGCCTGACAGATGGTGGGCGTGACCACGGCCACCGAGGCGCGGTGTGTGTTTTGAGGGATGAAAACAGTTCTAGTGTTGGCTGGGCACCCGGATTCAGCGGAGGCAATCCGCTCGGCGTTGAATCCTGAACAGTTTCGTGTCGTCCACCGGACTTCCTTGGACGAAGCCGAACCGCTGCTCGCGCATGGGTTGGTGGAGTTCTGCGTTCTGGACGTGGAACTCAGCGGCGTGCAGGGTTTGTGGGCGGTTGAGAAACTCCGCCGGCGCGCGCCCAAATGCCCGGTGCTCGTGCTGACCGACTCGCGGCAGACCGAGTGGGAAGAGGAAGCCTATTTGCAGGGCGTCGCCCAGGTGGTGACCAAACCGGTGCGCCCGCGCATGTTTCAAGTGGTGGTGGACCGCCTGCTCAACGCGTCCGCGCCCGCAACCCCGGAAACCGCCGCCTACGTCTCCAGCACCGAGTTCCTGTCCTTGCCTCCCACCAAACGGTCCGGGGCGGACGCAGAACCGTCACCACCCCCCACACTGGCCCAGAATTTCGAGGTCCTCCGGAAGTTCTCCGGTATCCTCACGCACTCGCTCCATGCGGAAGGGATGCTGCGGCAGTTTCTCCTGCTCATGCGCGAGATGTTCAGCGTGAACCGCGGGGTCATCTTTCTGCGGCAGCCGGTTTCCGCATTCTCGGAGAGCCACGCCTCCGACGAAGGCCGGCGGTTGCGCGCGGTGTGTTCCGTCGGCATGGCGACGGGTTTGCTGGAGCATTTTGAGTTGTCGCTCGACGCCGGGACCGGGGCGCAGCTCTTCCGGTTGGGCCGGATTCTGCGGCGCACCAGCGACGAAGTCCTCCGCGATCCGGAGGCGCAGAAGGAGTTTGAGTTGCTTGGCGTGCAGGTGGCGGTGCCGATTCTGGACCGCGAGAAGATCCTGGGCGTGGCCTTGTTCGATGGGCGCGTCACCGGCGAGCAGTTGGTGAACGCCGAATTGGAACTGATCTTCCACTTGCTGGAGCAACTCGGTTTGGCGGTGCGCAACATCTGGCTGCACGACCAACTGGCGGGCAACCACGAGATGATGGCGGAGATTCTCCGCGAATTGAGCAGCGCCTGCGTTGTGGTCGGACGTGACCTCACGATCCTGCACGCCAACAAGGCGGCGCGGCGATTCTTCAGCGGCGCGGAGCATCGCAGCGGCGAAATGGAATTCAGCGACCTCCCGCAACTGCTCGGCAGCAAGGTGTACCAGGTGTTGAAGACCGGCGCGGCGGTGCCCACCTTCAAGTACGAACCAGACACGCCGGCCAAGTCTGTTTACTACGTCTCGGTCGTGCCGTTTCACGGGCGCACGTCGGGGCTGCCGGCTTCGGCGCTGCTGATGGCCGAGGACCGGACGCAGGCCGAACAGCTTCAGCAACTGGAAATCGAAACCGCGAACCTGCGCCTGGTCCGCACGATGGCCGACCGCATGGCGCACGAGATTGGCAACGCCCTCGTCCCGCTCTCCACCCACCAACAGTTGCTTGCCGACAATTACAAGGACGCCGACTTCCGTGCGTCCCTCAGCGAGGCGCTCGCTGAAGGGGTGAAGCGGGTTTCGCGGCTCATCAACCAGATGCGTTTTCTGGCCCGCGACGCCGTGGTGTCGCCCGAAGCCGTGCCGCTGGCGAAGCTCGTCGAGGAAGCCTATCAAGAGGCGCAACGGTATCATCCCGCCAAGGCCAGCCAGTTGTGCTACGAGGACTCCGGCCGGCCGATCATCGTCAGCGGCGACCGCGCCGCGCTGAAACACGCGCTCACCGAGGTCATGATCAACGCCCTCCAGGCGAATCCAAAGGACCCGAAGATCGGCGTGCGGCTATGTGGTGAATCGAGCAGCAACGGCAAGGCCGCGTTTCAGATCGAGGTGCAGGACAATGGCAGCGGCTTCACCGCCGAAGCGGCGCAAAAGGCCTCCGCGCCCTTCTTCACCACCCGCAACGTGGGCTTGGGGTTGGGGCTGGCCGTCACGCGCAAAATCCTTGAAACCCATCAGGGCAAACTGGAAATCGTCTCCTCCTCCACCGCGAAGGCCGGCTTGGTGCGCATCTCGTTGCCCTCCGCCGCGTCCCCGGAGAGTTGAGGCGGCAACCTCCGCGCGCCGTGATGGACGCGAGTCCCACGCCCCCGATCGCGGTCACCGGGACGGCAGTCCGGTTGATGGAGCGCTGCGACGACGTGCTTATCGAGCATCCAATCCCTGAGCGCACAGGAATCGCTCCGGGATTCAAGGCGTTCCGGGATTGGATTGAAATCATCCTTGGACGCTTCAAATCCCCGGTCGGGCTGCCGAGGTTCGTGAGAAGGGATACACACCGGGGCGCATGATCGCGAGCCCCCCCACCAACCCGATCCCGAACGCCCCGGACGCCGCAGGCTCTGCACGGGCGATGGAACTGCGGCGCCAAAGATGGCGGTGGCAGATCTTCGCCATCACGTGGCTGGCGTACGCGGGCTTTTACCTCACGCGCAAGTCCTTTGCCGTCGCGAAAATCGAAATGGGGGCCAGTTCAGGTCCGGGGCTGGCGCTGGACCAGATGGCTTGGATGGACGGCGCGTTCCTGACCGCGTATGCCGTGGGCCAGTTTTTGAGCGGCATGTGCGGCGATTGGTTCGGGCCGCGTCGGGTGATTCTGGCGGGCATGCTCGGGTCCGTGCTGGCCGCTGTGGCAATGGGCGCGTCTTCGCTCGTGCCGATGATGGGGTTCTTCTTCTGCTTGCAAGGACTTTGCCAATCCACCGGCTGGGCGCCGTTGACCAAGAACGTGGGCAGCTTCTTCGCCCGACGGGAACGCGGCACCGTGCTCGGCTTGTGGTGTACGAACTACGCCGCCGGTGGCTTCGTGGCATCGCTCTTTGCGGGTTACTTTGGCAGCCGCTGGGGTTGGCGCTGGGCGTTTTTCATGCCCGCCGCCGCGCTCCTCGCGATCTGGGTGCTGTTCTACTGGCTGCAGCGGAATCGCCCCGAAGACGTCGGTCTGCCACCGGTCGAAGAGCCGCCCGCCGACGAGAGCGCCTCCCCTGATCCATGCCCGGCTGAGACGCCCGGGAGGAAGGAGTGTTTCGTCACGGCGCTGGCAGTCCTGCGAAGCCCGATGGTACTCCTGCTGGCGGCGGTTTACTTCCTTTTGAAGCCGGCGCGTTACGCCATTCTCTTCTGGGCGCCAAAATACCTGAACGAGAAGCTGGGCACGAACATGGTGGAGTCGGGTGTTCTCAGCAGCCTGTTCGAACTGGCGGGCCCGCTCAGCGTGCTGGCCGCCGGGGTGGTATCGGACCGCGTCTTTGGCACGCGGCGCAACCCCGTAATTGTGACGAGCCTGCTGCTGCTTTCGGCGTTGCTGTTCAGTCTGGACCGCCTGCCCCCCTCGCGCTGGATGCTGGGCGTGTGGCTGTTCCTGATCGGCTTCCTCTTGTTCGGGCCGGATGCGCTGATCAGCAGCACCTCGCCGGTGGACTTTGGCGCGCAACGCGGGGCTTCGACGGCGGTGGGCTTCATCAGTGGTTGCGGCTCGGTGGGAGCAATTGTGGGCGGAACAATCCCGGTATTCTTCCACGCGCGTTGGGGATGGACTGGTGTATTCACCGTGCTGGCCATCAGCGTGTTCATCGCCGGAGCGCTACTGCTGCCTCGTTGGAATGCGCTGCCCGCCAGTAAGCAAAGTCCAGCTCGCCAGAAGCAGTAGCTCCAGCCCCTTCGTCCCCCTGCCGTTGAGGAAAGGGCAAGCCGAGCCACCGCAGCCCGGCTTGCCCCGCATTCCATTCCTGCCTTGCGCGGTCGCAACGTCATCGCCCACTGCGACCTTTGATCGAGCAGCTTGTTCAGTCGCCAACCGCAATGCGCCGCGGCTGCTGGCGGCTGGATTTCGGCAGGACAAGCGTCAGCAAGCCTTGCTCGACCTTTGCCGAGATCTTGCTGGTGTCCAGCGCGGGGTCAATCTCGAACACTCGGCGGTACTCTGCGGCCGGATAACGTTCGCGGAGCAACGGCTCGCCGTTGGCTGGTTCGGATGCCCGACGCCCGTGAATCGTGATCTCGTTGCCTTCCAGCGTGACCTCAAGGCCATCCTTGTTGACGCCGGGCATCTCGGCTTCAAGCACGTAGGCCGTCTTGGTTTCGTAAATGTTGACCGGTGGCGTCACGTATTCGACGCGCGTCGCCTGAGTTTCGGTCCGTGGTTCTTTTTGTAGTGTTGCGCTCATGGGCTTCAGTTTTTGGTTGGGTTCCAGTGGGCGGCGGGCCCACCGGAACGGTTTCGATTATCCCACCTTCACATCAATCTGTTTCGGTTTGGCCTCCTCGGTCTTTGGCAGCGTGACTGTCAGCACGCCATCCTTGTAGGTGGCCGCGATCTTCTCAACCGTCACCGGTGAGGGCAGCGAGAGAGTGCGTTGGAAGCGTCCGATGAACCGCTCGGAACGGTGAACCTCGGCGTCCTCCTGCTTGCGCTCGGCGCGTCGCTCACCCGAGATGCTCAGGCAGCCTTCGTGCAATGTCAGTTCGATGTCCTCCTTCTTCATGCCCGGCAACTCCGCCTTGACAATGAAATGGTCCTTGTCCTCGAACAGGTCCACCGCCGGCATCCAGCCACTCAACAGGCTCGAAGTGCGGGCGAAATCTGCAAATGGGGATTCAAACAGCCGGTCAATCTCCGTTCGCAGGTCCGACAGCCGGCCAAATACGGGCCAACTCGTAAGCTCAGGTCGTTGCCATCTTGTCAGCATCATAATCATGTCCTTTCTCTTTGTGGTTCGATCTCGTTCGTTTAACGCTTCTCTCTTTAGCTGGGCAGATGCCACACTCGACAATCTCCCTAAACCGTTGGAAAACAAAGGCAACCGTCATTAAAAGCAATTGCCCATCAATTCGCCATGTGCCAGATACGCACGATCAAAGTGTCGTCTTGATTCCAAAGTGGGCCACAACGGCCCACTGGAGTCTGGAAAAGAAAAAGCCCAAGCAGCGGTTCCGCCACTTGGGCTAAAGATCGAAAGGCGATTTGGTCTAGTCGAACGCGTGACCGGCGCAGCACAGGACGTTCTTGACCTTGTGCCGGACGAGGTCCTTGACTGCGGCACGCGCTGGGCCGAGGTACTTGCGCGGATCGAACTCCTTCGGATTTTCCGAGAAGACTTTTCGAATGCCTGCGGTCAGCGCAATGCGGAGGTCGGTGTCAATGTTGACCTTCGTGCAGCCCACGCGGCGGGCGACTTCGATGTCCGACTCCGGCACGCCTTGGGCGTCGGGCATCTTACCGCCGTACTTGTTGACTTCAGCAACGAGGTGCTGCGGCACGCTGGAGGCTCCGTGCAGGACCAGCGGGTAGTCGCCCAGGCCTGCGTCCATGAGCGCCTTCTTGATGAGTTTGAGGCGTTCGAGGTCGAGGTGCTGTTCGCCCTTGAACTTGTAAGCGCCGTGGCTGTTACCGATGGCGATCGCCAGCGAGTCCACGCCCGAGGCCTTGACGAACTTCACCGCTTCGTCCGGGTTGGTGTAGTGGCCGCTCTTGGAATGCGCGCCGCCTTCCTCGCCATCGTCGAACTGCGCGCCGACCAGGTGGCCGAGTTCGCCTTCGACGGAGCAATTAAACTTGTGCGCGTAGTCCACGACCTTCTTGCAGATTTCGACGTTCTTGTCGAAGGGCTCGTGGGAGGCATCAATCATGACGCTGGTAAACCCTTCGTCAATGCACTGCTTGCACAGCTCGAAGGTGTCGCCGTGGTCGAGGTGGACGGCGATGGGGATATTGGAGAGGCTAACGGCGGCTTCAATGAGCTTCTTGAGATAGACGGGGTTGGCGTATTGGCGCGCACCCTTGGAAATCTGGAGGATCAGGGGGGCCTTTTCCTCTTCGCAGGCCTCCACGATGGCCTGAATGAGTTCCATGTTGTTGACGTTGAAAGCGCCGAGGGCGTATTTGCCCTTGAGCGCCTTGGCGAACAAGTCGCGTGTGTGTGTTAGTGGCATAGTATCCGGTTTCTAGAATCAAGCGCGCACCCCTACGGTGCGACAGCTTGGGATCATAGGGGAGGCTCGTTTTGAAGGAAACAAAAATCCAGGGTGCCCCTGACGCTCGTGACGCTGGCTTTCGCCGTTCACCGGCAGCCGAGACGCAACTCACCGGAGCCGCTGAGGGTGGAGAATGAAGCGGGCCCACTTCTGCTGCTTCAGGGTGTCGGGCGGGGCTTGGCAAGATGCCGCCACTGGGGTTCTCTCTCATGGCCCCTTCTTACAGATTGGGCGATTGTTCGAGAGCATTACCCTGCAAGAAAGCCGTTATCTCGGCCGCCAGGTTTGTTTGACCGGCAGCGCGCGCTAGTTCCAGAGCTTCACCCATGTGCGCGCGTCCGCTGGCCGACTGACCTGAGCGCGCCTCCGCCTTGCCGAGATAAAACCTGGCGCGGGCATGCCCCGGCCTGGCTTGTGCCGCCGCCGAAAGCGGGGGGACCGCCTCGGCGAAACGGCCGCGTTGAACCAAGCTCCGGCCCAAGTGATACGCCGGTTCAAACGACTTCGGGTCAAGCCGGAAGGCTTCACCGAACCGCGCCAGTGACTCATCCGCGCGGCCCAGCTTCTCCAGCGACAAGGCGTAGTTCAGATGCGCGCCAGCGACATTCGGTGTCAGCCGGATGGCCGCCGCGTAGTGTTCCAAGGCCTCGGCGTGCTTCTGCTGCATCGCCAGCGCGCCGCCCAGATTGTTGTGGGCCTCGGCGTAATTAGGCCGCGCGGCCAGCGCGGCACGGAAGTGCGCGACCGCCTCGTCCAATCGGCCCAACGCCACGAACGCGGCGCCGAGGTTGTTGTGGGCTTCGTCGAAGTCCGGTTTCGCCTCGAGCGCGGCGAGGTAATGTTCCACAGCGGCCACGACCTGACCCGCCTTGGCCAGCGCGGCGCCATAGTTGTTCCGCATGACAGGGTCGGCAGGCTGGAGGCGGACGGCTTCAGCGTATTGGAGCAGCGCATCGTCGCGGCGGCCCAGCGCGGCCAGCGCAGTGCCCAGGTTGTTATGGGCCAGCGCATTATTCTGGGTCACCGCCAGCGTGCGCGTGAACAGCGTGAGACTGTCTTTCCAGTATGCGAGTTGATGGCGCGTGCCGAGGGCGCAAGCGGTCAACACCAAAATCGCCAGGGCGCCGCCGAGGAACGGGCCGCGGCGAATGCGTGTCAACAAATCTGCCGCGCCCCAAACCAGCATGACACCCAAGCCGATCATCGGAATGTAGGTGTAGCGATCCGCCAGCGACTGCCGTCCGACCTGCACCAAACCGATGACGGGAACCAGCGTGCCGACGAACCACAGCCAGCCGACGAGCAGGTAAGGTCGCCGGTTGGCCGCGAGCCAGACCCCGACCGAAATCAACACCAACATCCCAAGCGCCGCGGCGACCTGCCACGCCGGCCAAGCCGCCGGATAGGGATAGATCACTGCGAGGTCCACCGGCCAGAACAGCTTGGCCAGGTAGCGCGCGTAAGAGACGATCACGTTCCCCAACCGTGCTTCGAGCGAGAGCTGGGTCACGGTGGCGACCGTCCCGCCGCCTTTCTGCGCGAGGAATGTGACGACACTAGAAATCAGCGCCAATAAGAAGAGCGGCCATTTCTCAACGACGAGGGGTCGCCATGCGTTCAGCGTGCGCCGGAGATTCAGGCGGCCAAGCGGCCAGTAGTCGAGCAGCAACAGCGCGAAGGGCAGCGTCACGAGCATGGGTTTTGCCATCAAGCCAAGTGCGAAAAACAAAACCACCCACCTGAAGCCCGCGACGCTCCGGGTGTTCACGTAGTGCGCGTACGCCCAAACCGTGAGCAGCCAGAACAGCGTGGCCAACGTGTCCTTGCGCTCGGCGACCCAGGCGACCGATTCCACGCGCAGCGGGTGCAACGCGAACAAAGCCGCGGCGATGGCGCTCCGCCACAGCGCCCCGGTCATCCGCCGCAAGAGGAGAAACAACAGGACCGTGCTCGCGATGTGGATCAGGAGGTTCATCGCGTGGTGTGCGAAGGCGTTCAGCCCAAACAACTGGCAGTCGAGCATGTGCGAAAGCCAGGTGAGCGGGTGCCAGTTGGCGACGTGAGCGGTCGTGAAGGCCCAAATGACGCCCGCGCCGGTCAAGCCGCCTTGCACCGTCGCGTTCGCCGTGACGTAGTCGGGGTCGTCGTAGTTGATGAAATCGCAGCGAACGACCGGCCAGAACGTCGCCGCCGTCGCCAGCACCAGCAGCGCGCCAATCCAAAGGCGCACCCGCAATTCTCGCCGGAGTTCCATCGTGGGAGACTCTAGCCGAACCCCCTGCCGGCAAAAGTGAAAACGGGCACAAAGGGACCAACAGACTTGCCAACCCGCGCTTCCTGGACATCATTGACGGCGCCGGCTCTGCATGCCAAGGCCGGCGCGACCCTTGAAGATCCTAATTGCCATCACCGGCGCCAGCGGGGCGCTCTACGCCCAGCGGTTGCTCGACAATCTCGACCCGCAGGCGCACGAGCTCCACGTCGTGCTCAGCCATTACGCGCAACAGGTCATCGCGGAGGAATTACCCGGAGGCCTGCGTTTGCCGGCGGGGGTGCGGGCGCACGGCTTGAAAAGCATGAACGCGCCGTTCGCCAGCGGCTCGAATCCTCCGGATGCGATGGTGGTGATCCCTTGCACGATGGGCACGCTCGGCCGCATCGCGCACGGGTATAGCGAGGACATCTTGCTGCGCGCGGCGGACGTCGTGTTGAAGGAAAAGAAGAAGCTCATCCTCGTTCCACGCGAGACGCCGCTGAGCCTGGTGCATGTGAAGAACTTCGAGTTGCTCCTGTTGGCGGGTGCGACCTTGTTGCCGGCAAACCCGAGTTTCTATTCTGGAGCGAAGACCGCCGTCGAGCTCGCCGATACGGTCGTCGCGCGCGTGCTGGATCATCTCGGCGTTCCCCATCGGCTGGTGCCGCGGTGGACGGAGGAAAGGGAATAAGGATAAAGATGGCCGGCGGCAATACCGCGAATCCTATGGCAACCGTCCGGAGTAACCGAGACCAGCGAGCCTTCCGCCGGACCGCAAGGTAAGCCATGCCGTCCTCTGGCTCCAGTCTTCTATCCTCGCTGGCGAAGTGGCTTTCTTTCGTGCGCTTCTCGCACACGGTCTTCGCGCTGCCGTTTGCGCTGGCGGCGATGGCGGTGGCGGCGCGTGACAACCGCGGCTGGCCCGGTTGGAGGATCTTCCTTTTGATCTTGGCGGCCATGGTGTGCGCCCGCACCTGCGCCATGACGTTCAACCGCATCATGGACCGCAAGTGGGATGCGTTGAATCCGCGCACGGCAGGCCGTCACCTGCCCACTGGTGAGATTCAGTTGTGGAGCGCGTGGTTGCTGTGGGGCGTGAGCGGCGCCGGACTGGTCGCGGCGAGCGCGGGTTTGAACCTCCTTTGCTTCGTGCTCTCGCCCGTCGCGCTGTTCGTGGTGTGCTTCTACTCGCTGACGAAGCGGTTTACGGACTACACGCACGTCTATCTGGGCGTGGCGCTGGCGCTGGCGCCCATCGGGGCCTGGCTGGCGGTGAAGGGTGACAATCTCGCGTGGCTGGAGGGCGTGCAGATGCTCACGCTGTCCGCGGCGGTGGTGTTGTGGTTGGTCGGCTTCGACATTATCTACGCGTTGCAGGATTATGAGTTCGACCGGAAGCACGGGTTGCGCTCATTGGTTGTGGCGTGGGGCCCGCGGAACGCGCTGACGGCGGCGTTCCTGGCGCACATCATCATGCTGGGCCTGCTGCTTTTGTTCGGTTTGCTTTGCCGTTTCCGCATCGCCTATCTGGCCGGCTGGTTTCTGATCGTGGGCTGCGTCATCTTGGAACATCTCATCGCGCGGCGGCGCAGCTTGAACTGGGTGCAGCACGCCTTCTTCCGCTTGAACGCCCTGGTGAGTGTGGTCTTCCTGTTCGTGACGGTCGCGGAAGTGGTATTCAAGGGCGGCTTCAGAATGCGCTGAGCGTTTCCGGGCGCGGTGGGATGGGACTAAGCAAAGGTCAAATGAGCTTGGTGGCTGTCGCGCTGCGAGCAAAAGCGAACGGTTGGAGATAGCAAGAGCGGACACTCGTAGTTTTCAAAACTCCCGCCGGCTGAGAGCAGCCGGCCTGCAAGTTGCGAATTGGCGAGTAGTTACTGTAGGCCGCGTGTTCTCATGCGGCGTTTCGCCGGGTTTTGAACCCCCACCAGAAGATGTTTAACGCCTGCCGGTTAGACCGCACAAACTCGCGCGGAGTTTATCGGCGAGCCGGCGGATCGTGTCCCTCTGTTCCGCCGAGAGCCGGACGAGGTTTTTCATTTGCATCGTCATGCGTTGGTTCCTGGCGAGCAGCTTTTCGTGGCGCAGCAGGAAATCCCAATACAACGTCGTGAACGGGCACGCCCGCTCGCCCGTGGCCTGCGCGGGATCGTAACGGCAACCCGCGCAGTAGTTGCTCATCCGTTGGATGTATTTGCCCGTGGCCACGTAGGGCTTGGACGCCATCACGCCGCCGTCGGCGTACTGCGACATCCCCAGCACGTTCGGCAACTCCACCCACTCGATCGCGTCCACATACACCGCCAGATACCATTCATGCACCGCCTGCGGTTTCACGCCCAGCAGCAGCGCGAACAGGCCCGTGACCATCAGCCGCTGGATGTGGTGCGCGTAGCCGAATTCCAACGTCTGGCCGATGACAACGCGCAGGCAATTCATGTCCGTCGCCCCGGTCCAGTAGAACGCGGGAAGGTCAACGCGCGCATCAAGAACGTTGCGCTGCGCGTATGCCGGCATGAACTCCCAATAGACACCGCGGACGTATTCGCGCCAGCCTAGAATCTGGCGGATGAATCCCTCGACGGACGCCAGCGGCGCACGTCCGCTGCGATACGCCGCTTCGGCGGCAGCAATCACCTCGCGCGGATCGAGCAGCTTGAGATTGAGCGCGGCGCTGAGTCGGGAGTGAAACAGAAATGCGTCCCGCCGAACTTGGTTGGCCAGTTCCCCCGCCGAAGTCCACATCGCATCCTGATACGTGCCGAACTGCGGCAAGCGGTGTTCGATGAAGTCCGCCAATGCCGCCTGCGCTTGGGCACGGGACACCGGCCAGTCGAAATAATCCAAGCGGCCCGGATGCTTGGCGAAGCGCCGCGCCACCAGCGCCAGCACCTCGCGGGTCAGGGCATCCGGCGGAAACGCGCGCGGTGGGCAAATCTCCGGGGCGCCATCCTTGCCGAAATTCCGCCGATTCTCCGCGTCGAAGTTCCACGCGCCCCCGACCGGCTCGTCGCCCTGCATGAGCACGCGATGCTTGCGCCGCATTTCGCGGTAGAAGAATTCCATCCGCAGTTGCCTGCGGGTTGCGGCGTGCGCGGCGAATTCCTCCCGGGAACACAGAAAATGCCGGTCGGGCCGGATCTCCAGTTCCACCCCGGCGGTCCGGGCTGTTTGGCGGAGGCTCTGTTCCACCCGCCATTCGCCGGGTTGGACGACGATAAGCTTCTCCGGGCGCAGTCGCGCGATGATGGCAGCCAGTTCGCCGCTGAAGGTGTGCTGGTTTTCCCGGTCATCGAGCTGGCGGTAAAACACACGAATGCCGCGAATGCGCAGGGTTTCGCGGAAATGCCGCATGGCCGCGAGGAACATCGCAATGCGCGCCTGGTGACTCCAAATGTGCGTGGACTCCTCGTCCACCTCAGCCATCCACACCGCGTCGGTTTGGGCGTCGAAACCGTCAAACGCTGACGACCGTTCGTCGAGCTGATCGCCAAGAACCAGAACCAGATTCCGCGTCGCAGGCTTCATCTCGGAGGCGACTTCACCGCTTTGATCCAGGCGATTTCCAACCGGAACGGCCCCGTCTGCTTTTCAGAAATCAAGAAGCCGACGGAGACAATTCGGGCGGCGTCCAACGGCGGCTCGCCCGCGAGCACACGGCCACGGAAGCTGGGCACGAAATCTGTGAGCCGCAGCCGGTGTTCCTCCCACTCGCCCGGCTTCGTGGCGAACGTCGCCTGGTAAATGGCACTGTCGAAGCTCCTGTCCGTGCGCGCCGTGAACTTGTAGCGCCGCCCGTCGCCGCGAACGCGGATGACGAACGCCTCGCAGCCGGCCAGGTCGTGTTTGGCCGGCAGCGAACGCGCTGAGGCGAAGCCGCCGTTGTTTTCCAGCGACACCTCGCCGCGAAACACCGCGACCCCGTTGGTTATGTCAAAACGGCTGGTGGAGATGCCGCCCATCACGTCGTCGTTGACGATTTGCCAACTGGTCGTGTTGGTCACGGTCGAAAAGTCAAAGAGGAGTTTCTCGGCAGGAGCAGCGAAGACATTCATGGTCAGGAGCAGCAGCGGAAGGGCAGAGGATATGGGTTTCATGTCAGGGGTTGAGTCGCCAAAGCGTCCAATTGAGCGCGCTGGCAAACGTGACCCAGGCCAGATACGGCCCGAGCAGCGCGCTGGCGGTGGTGGAAACCTTCCAAAACGCCATCAGCGTGGCCAGCAGCGCCAGCCACAGGAGCACGATGTCCGCGAACGCGAGGCCGGGAGTGTGAAGGCCGAAAAACAGCGGCGACCACAGCGCGTTGAAGAGCAGTTGCAGCAGGAAGAGCGAGAGCGCCACGCGCTGCGCCTTGAATCCGCCGCGCTTCCAGACCAGCCATGCCGCCACCGCCATCATCGTGTAAAGCGCCGTCCACACCGGACCGAAAACCCAGCCGGGCGGATTCCACGAGGGCTTTTGGAGCGCGGCATACCACTCGCCCGGCCTGAACAAGCCGCCGAAAGCCGCCGCGGCAAAACACAGCGCCAGCCAGCCGATCAGCGCCAGCCCCGCGCGCAGAGGCCCGGGCAAGTCCGCAGTGCGTGGGTCAACAGCCATGCCAGACAGTAGCCACACAACCGCTCGTCCGCAAAAGGCATTCGGCGCCGGCAATGCAAACCAAGCCATACACCACCTCGCTCCCAACTGCAAAAGTTGTGGATCCCGTGAGAGAAGGCCGCAAAAGAACCAAGCTCGTGACCCGTTCTCGTGTGGCGGACCAATCCCTTCGCGCTGATCCCCGTTTCAGTTAAGCCCAACAAGTTTCACGGCCATTGGTTCTGGAATCGGGAACTCTTGGTTCTTGGCAGATTCCCGGGAATGGCGAATTGGCGGCGGCGCGGCATGAACTTGGGATGAAACTTCCGCGCCAGCGTCTTGGAGTGCGGCAGCCTTTGCCGCTTCCATCGTTCCTTGCCTGTGCTTGACGGGACCGGGCCGCCTTCCTACCTTGCTCCACTCGCCGCGCCGGCGGAATTCGCTCCCTCGGGCCGCGGCGGGTTTTTTTCGTCAGCGAAAGGTATTTTGTGAACGTATCCATCGAGAATCTGGCCCCGTGCCGAAAACTGTTGCGCATCGAGATTGACGCGGAAGCCGTCACCGCGGCCTTCGACGCCATGGTCAACGAGTTTCGCAAGGAAGCCAACCTGCCTGGTTTTCGCCCGGGCAAGGCGCCGCGCGACATGGTCGCCAAGCGTTACGAGAAGGAAATCGCCGACGAAGTGCGGCGCAAACTCCTGTCGGAGAACTACCGCAAGGCCGTCGAGGAGCAGAAGCTGGACGTGCTCGGCGTGCCGGACATCGAGGAAATCCAGTTTGGCCGCGGCCAAGCCATGCTCTTTGCCGCCACGGTGGAAACGGCGCCCGAGATCCAATTGCCCGAATACAAGGGCCTGCCCGCCAAACGTGAAATTCGGAGCGTGACGGACGAGGACGTGGCCCGCGCGCTGGATGTCTTACGCGAACAACGCGCGACGTTTGAAACCGCCGCCCGCGCCGCCGCCACCGGCGACATCGTGGTGGTGAACTACACCGGCACCTGCGAAGGCAAGCCGATTGGCGAGATCGCGCCCGTGGCGAAGAGTCTGGGCGAGGCCAAGGCGTTTTGGATCGGGATCGAGGCGCGGTCGTTCCTGCCGGGCTTCGCGGAGCAGTTGATCGGCACCCAGGCCGGCGACCGACGCACGGTGACGATAGATTTCCCGGCGGACTTTCGCACCACGGAACTGGCCGGCAAGCGAGGCGAGTTCGCCGTCGAGGTGGTCGAGGTCAAGGAGCGCGTGCTGCCGCCGCTGGATGAGGCGCTGGCCAAGGCCCTGGGCGCGGACAGCCTGGACAAGTTGCGCGAAGGCGTGCGGAAGGACTTGGAAAACGAGTTGAAATACAAGCTCGACCGCCAGGTGCGCACCCAAATCATCCGCGAACTGCTAAGCCGGGTGCAATTCGAGTTGCCCGAATCCGCCGTGGCCACCGAAACGCGGAACGTGGTCTATGACATCGTCAATGAAAACGCCCGCCGCGGCGTGGGGCGCGAGATGATCGAGCGCGACAAGGAAGCCATCTACGCCGCCGCCGCCAACAGTGCCAAGGAGCGCGTAAAGATCGCCTTCCTTGTGCAGAAGATCGCCGAGCAGGAGGACATCAAGGTTTCGAATGAAGAAATCGCCCGCCGGGCCACGACTCTGGCGGCGATGTATCAGATTCCGCCGGACAAATTCGTCAAGGACCTGCAAAAGCGCAACGGCCTAGTGGAAATCTACGACCAACTCGCGCACGAAAAGGTCATGGAGTTCCTCCAACAACACGCGCAGATCGAGGAAGTCCCCTCGAGCCAGATGCCGATGGGCTTGGCGACGGCGAATCCCAGTTGACCGCGACCCGCCGGTCCCGGCGACCCAGAGTTAGCCCGACTTCCGCTACTGGAGGCTGGCTTTGACTATTTTCGGGGGGAGGCC
>CAZJTM010000002.1:0-94884 GCA_964548925.1 uncultured Verrucomicrobiota bacterium
CATCGTTTGCCACCCCACGCAGACCGCCATTATCACCAACAAGACCGGCAGAAGAATCTTCTTCATGGGCATTGATCCCGCAGTTTGAATGCCAGCCGGATGGGCAGCGCTGGGCGAGCCACAGGGCCAACTGCAGGAGGCCGTCCGCAGAGTGCGGACGACAGCCGGGGTCGCGTTTCACCCGGTGGCAGCTCGGATTCCAAGCCGAACGCGTCAGGTGAAGGCTCAGGGCGGGGCGGACGTGCTGGCCCGAACCGACAGGGTGGCAGGCAGGCGGAGCGACTCGGCGGGTTGGCCGCGGAGGAGCTTGGACATGAGGTCCATGGCGGCGTTGCCGAGCCGGCGTTTGGGCTGGCGCATGGTGGTCAGCGGCACCCGAAAGTACTGCGCCGTCAGAATATTCCCAAAGCCGATCAGCGAAATATCCTGCGGGATGCGCACGCCCCGGTCGAGCAGGGCATTGGCGCAGCCGATGGCGGCGAGATCGCTGGAGGCCTGGATGGCCGTGCAACCACGGCCCTCGGCTAGGATTTGTTGTGCGGCCTTGGCCCCGTCTTCGATCGTGCTGCCGGCGGGAAAGAGGAGACGGTCGTCCGGCTCCAAGTTCGCTTCCCGCAAGGCCCGGCGATAACCGGCGAGGCGCTCATGCGCCCACGGCGCCGCGATAGGGCCGGCCAGAAACGCGATGCGGCGGTGGCCGAGTTGGAGCAAGTGCCGCGTGGCCTCGTAGCTTGCCGGCTCGTCGTCGGAGGCGACACTTACAAACTGGCTGCAAAACGGCGCGGGCTGCCCCAGCAACACCACCGGAAGCTTGCGCGCCGCGAGGTCCTGATAGATGCGCGCCTCGGGTTGAAGGCGATGCACCGGATAGATGAAGAGTCCTTCCACCCGCCGCGCGAGCATGTGGCGGATGCTGGTTTCCTCGCGCTGGATAAGGTTCAGCGTGTGGGCGTAGAGCAGGTCGTAGCCCAGTTCGTAAGTGCGTTCCTCCAGGGCGCAAACCAAGCGGGCGAAGACCGGATTGGTATTGGTCGGCAGGATCAATCCGAAGAGCTTCGTCGCCTTGTTGCGCAGCCCTTGGGCGCTGGAGTCGGGCACGTAGCCGAGCGCCTCGGCGAGTTTCCTGACGCGCTCTTTCGTGGCTGCGGAAACGTCGGGCGCGTCGCGCAGCGCCTTGGAAACGGTCATCATGGAGACGCCGGCCTGCGCCGCAATGTCCTTAAGGCGAACCATGCGAACGGAGGTTACAGGCTGGCGCCGCGCCAATGCAACTTCTCGCGGAGGGCCGCGAAGAAAGAGCTGCCGGCCAGATGCATCAGGCGCACGGCGTGGGCGCTGCGGCGGACCGTCAGCACGTCGCCGACCGCGAGTTCGCCCAGCGTTTGCCCGTCCGCGCTCAGGATGGCGGCAGGTTGGGAACTCAGCACCTGAACGGTGATCGTGGAATCCAGCCCGAGGATCAAGGAGCGGTTGCTCAACGTGTGGGGGCAGATCGGAGTCACCGCGAAGACCTCGGCTGTCGGAAACACGATGGCGCCGCCCGCCGCCAGGGAGTAAGCCGTGGAGCCGGTCGGCGAACTGACGATGAGGCCGTCACAGCGATAGGACGTGACCGGCGCACCGTCCACGCGGAGCTCCAATTCCAGCAGGCGTGATCCGACGCCGTGACTGACAACAATGTCGTTGAGGGCGTGCCCCCGCAACGGGGTGACGCGGCCGCGGGCGCTGGCGGCGATGAGCGTGCGCGATTCAAAACTGAAACGTCCTTCCCAGACTTGCGTGAGCGCGGAGCCCAGATCTCGCGAGGAAACGGCCGTGAGAAACCCCAGTCCGCCGATGTTGACGCCGAGCATCGGCGTCCGCGAGCCGGCGATTTCACGGGCCACGCGGAGCATCGTGCCATCGCCCCCGAAAACGAGCATCAGGTCCGAGCGCCGCGCCAAGGTCGCGGCGTCCGGGCAGACTTCGGCGCGCAGGCCGGCCAGGCGATTGGTGGCGGCGTCCGCCAAGAGGCGGCGACCGGCGGCCGCGGCGAGTTTAGCGGCTTGGGCCACGACGCGCGCACAGGCGGGCTTGTCGGCGTTGCCGATGAACCCAATGGTTTTGATTTGCTTAGACACGCTTTTCAAGCAGCACCAGAAACTCTTTGTTGCCTGCGGGCCCCAAGAGCGGCGATTCCACCACCCCGCGCCAGGTCAGGCGCAATTCGTCCGTCGCAAACGACCGCAATTCCGCCAGCACCCGCTCGTGAACTCCCGGGTCGCGGATCACGCCCGCGCCCCGGTCGGCTTCCGCCTTGCCGGCCTCGAACTGCGGTTTAAGGAGCGCGAGAATTCTACCGCCTGGCGCCAACAATGCAACGGCGGGGGGGAGGATTCTTTGGAGCGAGATGAACGAGCAATCCACCACCACCAACGGCACGGGGGCGAAGGGCGCGGGAAACGCCTCCGGACGAAGATGCCGGGCGTTGGTTTGCTCCATGACGATGACCCGGGAATCACGGCGGAGTTTCCAGGCCAATTGGCCGCGTCCCACGTCCACGGCGTACACGCGTGCGGCGCCGTGTTGGAGCAGGCAATCCGTGAAGCCGCCGGTGGAAGCTCCGAGGTCAATCGCGATGCAACCGGTGACGTCAAGGCCGAAATGAACCAGCCCGTGTTCAAGTTTGAGGCCACCGCGGCTGACGTATCGCTCGGCGGCAACCAAGGTGAGTTCATCGGCAGGTGTGACTCGATCGCTGGGCTTGCGAGCGGGTTGCTGGTTGATGCGCACTTGACCGGCGAGGACCGCGCGCTTGGCCTTCTCGCGACTGTCACAGAGGCCACGTTCGACGAGCGCCTGGTCCAAACGGGTCATGTCGCGCTCGGGGCAGACTTATTCCACCGGCTGGCGATGGGCCGAGAGCACGCGATTCTGGGCTTGCAGGAAGCTGTGGAGAAACAACTCCTTGTCGGCCACCGCCTTTTCGATGAGTTGGCGGAGGAGAAACAGTTCGGCGGTGTTGACGACCGCATGGACGCTTTGTTGAAGCGCCTGCAGGGGCATGAAGGTCTGGAACGAGTCGCCGAACAGCAGCACGGTCGCATGCCGGCGCTGGTGCATGGGCATTTGCTGGATCGCGCGCAAGGTGGCGTTTTCCTCAATGGTATTAGCGGCAAAAAGCTCTTCGATGATCACCACCTGGTAGCGGACCTGGCTGAAGCGGACGAGAAAGTCGCTGTGGGTGGCGGCCGTGTGGACTTTGTAGCCCAACTCGGCCAACGCGGTCCGGGCGGCTTCGAGCCATTCCGGGGTGGAGAACGCCAGCAGGGCGGGTTTGTCTGTCGCGCTGATGAAATCGAATCGTTCCGACATGGCCTACTTGAGTTTGAGGGTGGGCGTGGGGTGGAGGGTCCGGTCGCCTTTGGAAAGGTCCGGTCCTTGTTTCATGCGCAGCCCGGTGACATCAGTGGTGGCTTCGCCGCGGGCCTTCCGGATGTTATCAATGCCGCGGGTCACCACGCTCCGTTTGGTGCAGTAGAGGGCGGCGGTCTCCTCGGTGATCTTGCCGCTTTCGTAAGCTTCCAGACAGGCGTGATCAAACGTGCGCCAGCCAAAGGGATAGCTGGCTTCCGTGATTTCGTAGAAGCTCTTGCCCTCGGTTTCGCCCAGACGAATGGACTCCTGCACCCGCAAATTCGTGCCCATGATTTCCAGCAAGGCGAAGCGGCCGCCGTCAATCTTCGGCGCGAGCCGCTGGCTGACGATCCACCGGAGCGAGTCCGCCAGGCGGGGACGGATTTGTTCCTGTTCCTCGGGCTCGAACATGCCGAGGATACGGTTGATGGTCTGGCCGGCGTCAATTGTGTGCAAGGTGCTCAGGACCAGGTGGCCTGTCTCCGCGGCGCTCAAGGCGATCTTCACCGTTTCCTGATCGCGCATTTCGCCGACGAGAATCACCTTTGGCGCCTGGCGCAGCGCCGCGCGCAAGCCGCTGGCGTAACTGTCAAAATCACTCCCGAGTTCGCGCTGGTTGAACGTGGCCTTCTGGTGGCGATGCACGAACTCGATGGGATCCTCGAGCGTGACGATGTGAACCGCTTTCGTGCGGTTGATCTCGTCCAAGATTGCCGCCAGTGTGGTGGACTTGCCCGATCCCGTGGCGCCGGTGACCAGCACCAAACCGGTCTTCTCCTGCGGGATCTTCTTCATGATGTCGGGGAACTTGAGGTCCTCCAACGTGGGAATGACTGTGTTGAGTTGCCGGAGCACCACGGAGTAGTTGCCGCGCTGCGAAAAGATGTTGATGCGGAAGCGCGCCCGATCGCCCAGCGTGTAAGCGGCGTCACACGAACCGCGGCGCAGCAAATCCTCCAGATGCCAGGGGTTGTCCCCGACAAGATTCAGTGCCACCATTTCGGTCTGAAAGGGTGTGAGCTTGTCCAAGGGCGGGTCGGTGGTCACCGGCTTGAGTTCGCCAAAGGATTCGACTTGGAGCGGCCGGTCCACGGTGAACAACAGGTCGGAAACCTCCGGCTGGCTGTCCAGCATGGTCGTCAGCAGGTATTCGAGCTCGGGGCGGCGCATAATCAGCTTTCCTCGTCATCCGGCGGGTGGGGCAGGAACGCGCGGAATTTTTTCTTGTCGAGGCATTTGTCGTATGCCTCTTCGGGCGCGATCCGCTTCATCTTCAAGTGGTCCATGATGGCGTCGTCGAGCGGTTGGTTGCCGAGCCGCTTGCCGACCTGAATCATGCCGGGGATCTGGTGCGTCTTGCCCTCGCGCACCAAGTTGGCGATGGCCGTGGTGAACACGAGGATTTCCAAGGCGGCCACGCGCCCTTTGCGGTCAATGCGTTTGAAGAGATTCTGCGCCACGATGCCTTTCAGTGCTTCGGACAGCGTCGCTCGAATCTTGTTCTGCTGCTCGCCGGGAAAAACGTCAATGATGCGGTCCACCGTCTTCGCGGCGCTAGGCGTGTGCAGAGTGCCGAAGACGAGGTGGCCCGTCGCCGCCGCCACCAGCGCCAGCTCGATGGTTTCCAAGTCGCGCAACTCGCCAATGAGGATGATGTCCGGATCTTCCCGGAGCGCCCCCCGCAATCCCGACGCAAAGGTCTTTGTATGCAGTCCAACTTCCCGGTGCTGCACAAGGCAGCCTTTGCTTTCATGGACGAACTCAATCGGATCTTCCAACGTGATGATGTGGTCCTTCCGGTTCTTGTTCGCGTAATCCACCATCGCGGCGAGCGTCGTGGACTTGCCCGAACCGGTCGGCCCGGTGATGACCACCAACCCCTTGTGCAGCATCGTGAACTTCTTGAGCACCGCCGGCAGCGGGGCGTCGAACTTCTCGAAATCGTCAAAGGACAGCACCTTGCTGGGAATCTGCCGGAAGACGGCGCTGATGCCGTTCTTCTGCTGGAAGAAGTTCGCCCGGAAGCGCGAGATGTTGGGAATCTCGTACCCGAAATCCACGTCCCCGGTTTCCTCAAACACCTTGATCTTGTAGTCCGGGGCAATCTCGTAGAGCATCTTCTTGAGATCGTCGCCGTCGAGCGGCGGATGGTCCACGCGCATCATTTCTCCGTTGATGCGGAGCATGGGATTGTTGCCCGACGACAAATGCAAGTCGGAGGCCTTCTGCTCGAACATCAAGTTGAAGAACGCGTCAATCCTGGCCATAAAGAGTCCGTATGGTCTTGTCGTTTGATAGCTAAACTCGCACCACACTGCAACTCTTGAGCAACGCCGTCCAGACAATTGCAGCCGAGATACGCCGGCGCGGCGCGATCCCGTTCGCGCGGTTCATGGAACTCGCCCTCTACTGTCCGCTTTGTGGATACTATGAACAGGAAGCGGACAAGATCGGCCAGCGGGGCGATTACGTTACGAGCGTCAGCGTGGGCAGCCTGTTCGGTGAGTTGCTCGCCTTTCAATTCGCGGCCTGGCTCGCCGCACTTGGTGCCGAAAACAAGGCGCACGAAAACGGCGGTTTCCAAATCGTCGAGGCGGGCGCTCATGATGGACGTTTGGCCAAGGACATTCTGAGTTGGCTGCGTCATCACCGCCCAGGGACGTTTGACACTCTGGAGTACTGGATTTTGGAGACGTCGCCTCGACGGGAGAAATGGCAGCGCGACATGCTGCGCGAATTCAGTAGCAAAGTTTGTTGGTTCGCGGATTTCGACGCAATTGCGGGGGCAGGACACGGAGCGCAGGACTTACCGCATTGCTCGACCTCAGCGCCGCCCGTGAATGGAGTTATCTTCTCCAACGAACTGCTGGACGCGTTACCCGTAAGACGGCTGGGATGGGACGCGCGGGCGAAAGCCTGGTTCGAGTGGGGCGTCACCCTCGACGGCGACCGTTTCGTCTGGACGCGACTTCCGGCCACAACGGCTTCACCAGAGTCGCTCCAAGGACTGATGCATGACGCCGGTTTGAGCCTGCCGAGCGAGCTCGCCGAGGTCCTGCCGGATGGGTTTGTTGTTGAGGTGTGTCCGGCGGCGACCGCTTGGTGGCGCCAAGCCTCCAGCCTGCTCGGTCGTGGCAAGCTGATGACGCTCGACTACGGCCTCACGGCGGATGAGTTCTTCCTGCCGCAGCGACGCCACGGGACGCTGCGCGCCTACTGTCAGCATCGCGTCTCCGACAACCCGTTGGCGAATCCCGGCCAGCAGGACCTGACGGCCCACGTCAACTTCACCGCGCTCCAGGCCGCCGGTACGGCGGAGGGACTGCGAACGGACTGCTTCTCCAGTCAGGCGCAGTTTCTCGTGCGCATCGCGGAGCAGACTTGGCGGGTTCCCCGGGCCTTCGGCGACTGGAATGCCGAACGATTACGCCAGTTCAAGACGCTGACGCACCCCGAACTTCTTGGCCGGCCGTTTCGGGTGCTGGCGCAATCACGCCCGGCCTAGCGCGGCGGCGACTGCAACTCGTAATTCAGCACCGACAGCGCATACACCGCCGCCGTGTCGCTCCGCAGCACCAGCGGCCCGAGCGTGACCGGCAACGCGCCGCTCTCCTTGATCGCGTCCATTTCCACCGACGTGAAATCCCCCTCCGGGCCGACGAAGACGCCCACCGATCTCGGCAACCGCCCGTGCTCGATCCGAAAATCGTCCAGCACTTCGCGCAGGTGCCGGCGGTCACTTTGCAACGAGGCGACCAGTGGCAGTTCAAAGCGTTCGTGGTGGGCGAGGAACGTCTTCAGCGGGAGGGGCGCTTCGATTTGCGGCAACCAGGCCGAACCGCATTGCTTGATGGAATCAATGGCGATCCACCGCCACTTCTCGACCTTGCTCGCCGCCGCCTCGTCATCGGGCTGGCTCACGACGCGTTCCGAGATCAAGGGGACGACACGGAAGACGCCCAGTTCCGTGGCCTTCTGGATGATGATCTCGAACGCCTTGCCCTTGGTCATCGCTTGCAGAAGGGTCAAGTGGTAGGGCAGGGGAGCGATGTGGTTCTTGTGGAGCACGGCCAGGGTCACGCTCTCGCGCGTCGCTTCCCGCACGTCACACAGATACTCATAGCCGGCCCCGTCCAGCACGGAGACGCGCTCGCCCCGGCGCAGCCGGACGACGTGTAGCGCGTGGTGCGCCTCACGATCGGCCAGCGTGAGCGTCGGCCCCTGACACGCCTCGGGCGGGAGGTGAAATCGGTGCATAATGTGCCTTTCCAGCGGCGCAGGCCGCCCTACCCATCATCGGCGGACGCGACCTGCCGCTGAAGCGGATTCTGCCCCGCCTCATTCGCGCTGACAAGCGCCCTCGGTCCCGCTCGCGCAACGAACTTGGCCGGCAGCGTTCCAACGAGACGCCGCCACGCGCGTAGCGGCTTTCGGGAGAAAGCCGCCATATTCTCTGCTGCATTGCAGGGGCGAGAGGAAAGAGCCGGTCTTCATTCTGTCAGATGGCGGCGGTCTGCCGACCGCCGCTACGGGCAGCGGAGGCGGAAATACCGGGCGGGGGCGGCGGGCGGGGGGAAACACAGGCGGAACGTGTGCGCCCCGAACGGTTCGGACTGGTCCGGAGTCCAGAGGGTCAGCGGACGATGCTCCCCGGCGGGCGTGCGGAGCCTCAACTCGGAATCGCACGGCAGCATCGTCCAGTCCGCCAGATTGGTGCTGGTTTCCAGCATGTAGCCCCAACCCGCCGCCAGGTTCGTGGCGATGAGCGTCACGGTGTTGCCGGACAGAGCCAGCGTTGCCAGGCGTGGCGGCAGCGGCGGCGGGGCGTCCGGGAATTGGCCCACCGGCCCGATCAACCCGCTCACGTCGGGGGAAAACCAGTCGCCGGGACGCCCCTCAAACATCACCGCGCCGGGGCGTGGGCCGTACACCAGGTGGGCGTTGGTGTGGATGAACGTGCCCAGTTTGAACTCAAGCTCACCTCCAGGCTGAACGTAATAGAGAGGCAGGGTGCATCTCCTCTCAATACGCCACAAATTGGTGTCAGTGGGATGCTGAACATACTGCTTATCCCAAAACGGGATTGATTGCAGCACGGGTTGCCTCGCGGAGTACAAATAGCTTGCCTCCGTGCCAATTCGAATGTACACAACATTACCGTTGGCCGTATTTCTGTATAAGTACCCCCAAATATTTTCATCGCCGCCAATCAATGGCTGCCCGTCGTTCTCCCAAATCCTCCCGTGGGGATTGGCCTGCGCTGTTGGCACGAGGACGGGCAGGGGTTCAAACGGCAGTTCGGAGACGAGGCCGGCGGCCCGGGCGGTGAGCAGGTTGGTGGTCAGTTGAGGAATGTCGCCAGACCAACCGTGCCAGGTCGGGCGGACGTCGAAGTAAAGCGTCACGGCGCCGGTGGCGCCCACGGGCAGAGGTTGGGCGTGGCCGTCCAGCACGGTTTCCGTGGCCGTGAGGGAGACGGGCCAGGCGACGCAGCCCAACTCGGGCAGGACGCGATAGACGCCGCCCTCGGTCCCGGCGGGCAGGTTGAGGCGCACCAGCGCCAACGGCGACTCGCCCGTGCCCACGCCGTCCGGACTGGTGTTGGTGAAGACGTAACGCAAGGTGGATTGCCGGCCCGGGCGGGTGGCATCCTGGTCGGGGTCGTCGGCCAGGGTGGTGGCGAGGGCGAGGGTGGGGATGTCCGCCGGTTCCTCGTCCATTGGACCGATGAGGCCGGCCACGTCAGGCAATTGACACCATCCCTCGGGCATGCACACCTGTCCCGCGAGTTGGCCGGCACGCGGCCGGTGGGTGATGGGAGTCACGGTGGCGCGGAGTTGGAATTCTGCCTGACCCCGGGGCGCGATGTCGGAGAGCGCGCTGCCGGAGGTGTTGGTGAAGATCAGAGTGTAGCGGTTGCTGGTGGCTTCCGGCAGGGGTGATAAGGACCAGCCGTCAGGGCCACCCGTCAGGACGGGCACCGTCGTTGAATGGACGCCGTAAACCCAGACCGAGCGGATGGGGTTGTAGTTTCCGGCCTGAACGATGAAGCTCCAAGCCCATTGGCCGTTGCCGAGGGATTCGGGGCGTCCATCGTTTTCGTAGATGTAACCGTTGGCGGCCCACTGGGCGCGGGCGTTGAGGGCGAGGGCGAGGAGCAGTGTCGTAGCGGCGACTCGGGAGAGCGCCGCCATTTTTCGGCGCGGGCGGGTCTGGCGGCGGGTTGTGGGAGGGAGATTGGCGGCGGTCTGCCGACCGCCGCTACGGGGCGTAGCGGCTTCGGGTATAAAGCCTACATATTCTTTCTGGGGAGGCAGTATTGGGTCCATGGGTTTGGATCATCCGCGTCCGGCTCGCGGGGGCTTGCGGTTTGACTGGCGGCGGTCGGCCGAGACGCCGCTACGGCGGGTTCGGCGGTCTGCCGACACGCCGCTACGGGGGATGGTTCACGCTCCTTCATGTAGATTTTCCAAAACAGTTCCCAGAAGTCCTCGCCCAGCGGATGCAGAAACGGATAGCCCGGAACAATCGCACCCAGGTACGGCCAGTCCCGCGGATACTCTACCAATTCCTTGCGCCGTGGATTGTCCAGCACGTAGAAACACGATTTCTCGAATGCCCCGCGTTGCCGGTCTTGCTCGCGCAGCACGCTATCGTGGGATTGCTTTTGCAGCTCGAACTCGACGCCGGTGGGCGAGCGTCGGACGAGTTCGGCGGCCAGATGTTTGCGGAGGAACTTCATGGCGTTGCGCTGATCCGAGTCCACGCGCAGGCCCATCCAGACGAGATGGAGATGGTCGGGCATGAGAACATAGACCGGGCAAAGCAATCCTTCACGGGCGGCGGCGTGCAGGAGCAGTTCGCGGAAGTGGAGATGAAACCGCTCATCCAGCCAGCCGGTGGCGCGCCGTTCGAGCGTGATGGTCCATTGAACCACCGCGAACGTGCGATAGAACTCCGGAGCCAGTCGTGGCAGGTGATGCCACTGGGGCTGCTCTGTAAGTGGCGCGGGTTTCATTCTGGCATCGTAGCGGCGTCTCGGCAGAGCGCCGCCATTCTCTGTGCTTGGCAAAGTTTGCGGCGGTCTGCCGACCGCCGCTACGCTTACTTGGCTGCCTTCGCGATTTCGGCTTGCAAATCCGCCAGCATCTTGTCGCCGGGGAGATTCTTTTCCTTCGCCGCCTTCACGTAGGCTTCGAGGATAGGCTTTACGGCGTCTTTCCATTTCTGCTGTTCGGCGTCGGGCAGGTGGATGAATTCCCTTTTGAGTTCGGTGACGAACTCGCGGCCGGCCTTGTCCGCGTCGTCCCAGACGGCGCCGGACTTGGCGATCCATTCCTGGCTCACGTCGGTGAAGACCTTCTGCACGTCGGCGGGCAGCTTGGTCCACTTGTCCTTGTTCATCACCACGAACATCGCCGTCGTGTAGCCCACGCCCGAGGCGTCAATGACGTATTGGATCGTCTCGCCCTGCTTCCAGCCCTTGAGGGTCTCGATGGGGCACAGCGTGGCCTCGACGACACCCTTGGCGAGCGCCTCGTAGGTTTCCGGCTGACTCATGGCCACCGGCGTGCCACCCAACGCCTCGACGATTTTCGCCGAAAGACCGGTGGCGCGCACTTTCAGACCTTTGAGGTCGGCGAGGGAGCGGACCGGTTTCTTGCTGGCGAGGATGCCCGGCCCGTGGGCGTGGACGTAAAGCACCTTCACGTCGTTCAACTCGGCGGGCTGATACTTCGCGATCATGGCATTGGCGGCGCGTGTGGCCGTCATGCCGTTCGGGTACCCCAGCGGCAGGTCGAGTCCTTCCATGAGCGGGAACCGCCCGCGCGTGTAGGCGAAGCAACTCATGCCGATGTCGGAGATGCCTTTGACGACACCTTCGTAGCATTGGTCCGCCTTGGTGAGCGAACCGGCAGGGTAGATCGTGATCTTCACGCGGCCACTGGTGCGCTTCTCGATCTCCGCCGCCCAATTGGTGGCGGCGATGCACTGAGCGTGCGTGGGTGGGAAGAAGATGCTGTAGGAGAGGTTGAAGGTCTCTGCGGGGGTTGGAGGTTTGCAGGCCGTCAATCCGCTGGCCAATACGGCGACGAGCGCCGCAGTGCCGGCGGTTGCTGTCCATTGCTTCAAGTTCAGGTTCATTGAGTGCTCCTTCGGGGTTTTGGTTATTGTCTTACATCGCGCCGGCCCGTCGCTGAGAATGAAAAGCAAATCGGGCTGCACGCCGCAGTTATAGGGCAAGCGCCGCCGGCGCCGCAACAACTCTCGCGCGAGAACCGGTTTGCCTGGGGGGCGGTGCCCTCAAGAATACCCTGTCCATCCTGCGATTGCCTTCGCAGCGACGGGCAGGTCCATGAAACAGGGTGGCTGTGGAACTCCCTCGGATAAACACAACGAGACGCCGGTCGTTAAGGCGCGCGGGGAGGATCAGTTTCTGACCGGCTGGTCGCCGGGAGTGTTGGCCGCCATCCAAAGTGGGGCGACTGGCTCGGCCGCGGCTTTAGCCGTTCCGCTTGTGGATGATGACGCGATTGCCGTCCGGGTCGGCCACGACAGCCATTCTACATACCGGAGTGGCGAAGATTTCCTGCACAAACTTCACGTCGCGCGCTTTGAGTTGCCGCACGGTGGCGTCCAAGTCGTCCACCTCAAAGGCGATGTTGCCGCCGGGCGCGCCGGGGGTGTTGTCCGGCAACCAACTCGTGATCGCGAACGCGACCCCGTGGACTTCGTACTCCACCCATTTGTCCTCCCAGTTGCTGTCGGGCTTGAGGTTCAAGATGTCCTCGTAAAACCGGCGGGCGCGCGGGACATCGCTGACAGGATAGACGATGAAGGCGATTTCCTGGATCATGGTTACCGATTGGCGGATTCCGCGAAGATGCGCGCCTCCTGCTCGGTGATGAGGCCGTCGTGGTTGGTGTCGCAACGGCGGACCGCTTGATTGAACGCGGCGCTCTCCCCTTCCACCACCCGCCGCTTGTGATCGAAGACGATGGGCAGAGAGACTTCCGTTTTGCTTTCGGTCCGTCCGCGGGTCGAGCTTGTCTTGCTCAGGGTTTCGTAAAAGATCCGGCCGGCGGTGTCGTTCTCAAACTGCACCGAGGCCCGCACCTCTTCGCGATAGACGGTTTCGTCGGTGGAAATGCAGCCGGTGAACGCGAGGGCCAGGGCGGAGGCCAGCCCGGGGATCAGAACATTGGTTTTCATGTTGGATGTGATCTCAAAATCAGTCAGCTCAAGCGGAGAGACGCCCACCATCGGCGACTCATTCAACGATCTTGGGCACGACAAAAAGGCCGTTCGCCTGCGCGGGGGCGTTGCGCAGGGCTTCGGCGTGGGGCAGGGAGGGACGAATCTCGTCGGCCCGCGTCACGTTCACGCGGGGCATGGCGTGGGCGGTGGGCTCGACGTGGGTGACGTCCAACTCCTTGAGCTTTTCCACGTAGCCGAGAACCTGGCCGAGTTGCGCGCCGAATTGCTTCTCCTCTTCCGGCGTCAATTCGAGCCGCGCCAAGTGGGCGACGTATTTGACATCAATCTCGACGGCCGCCATGAGTCACTCCTCGTCGAACTTGCGCTTGATGAGGTTTTCGATTTCGGTGACGGCTTGGGGAGCGTCGTCGCCGTGAGCGTGGACGGTGAGTTTGCTGCCCGGCCCGGCGGCCAACATCATCAGGCCCATGATGCTCTTGCCGTTGATGGTCTCGCCGTCCTTTTCCACGAAGACGTCACAGGCAAAGCGGTTGGCGGTCTTCACGAACATCGCGGCGGGGCGGGCGTGAATGCCGAGCTTGTTGGTGATCAGGAAGTCCTTTTTCACCAGCGGGCTGTTGTCATCCGGTTTTCGAGCGCTCATCAGACTGGGAAAACTAGTAAACCAAACGCTGCCGTTTGGCCAACGCAATCTACAGCTTGGCCCCCGCCGCCATCTGCTCCAGCAGCCGGTCGTTCATTTCCTTGGCGGGATTGCGCCCGGTGGCCTTGAGTTTCGCGTGATAGGCCGCCACTTCAACCAACCGCGCCAAGTCGCGGCCGGGACGGACGGGGATCGTGATATGCGGGATTTCGACCCCCAGAATCTTGACCGTTTCCTGCTCCATCCCCACGCGGTCCACGTCCGGCACGTCCTCCCATTGCTTCAGGCTGACGACCAAGTCCAGCCGTTTCTCCACCCGGACGCTGCGCACGCCAAACATCGCTGCGACGTTGATGATGCCGATGCCCCGCACTTCCATGTAGCCCCGGGTGATTTCCGAACTCGTGCCCATGACATCCCGCCCGTCCACCAAAGTGACCTTCGTGACATCATCGGACACCAGGCTGTAGCCCCGTTCGATCAGCGCCAGGACACTTTCGCTCTTGCCGATGCCGCTGTCCCCGCGGATAAGCACCCCGACGCCAAGAATGTCCACCATGCTGCCCATCTCCGTACCGTGCGGGGCGAACATCGTCTCCAAGGCCAGCGTGGCGCGGTTGATGAACTTCATCGTGATCAGCGGGCATTGGAAGACCGGCACGTGGTCCGCCTCCGCCAAGTGGAGCAGCGCCTTGTCTGGCCGGAGTCCACGGCTGTACACCACACACGGAACGCGATACCTGAGAAACCCTTGGTACCGTTGCAGCCGCTGCGCCTCGTCAAGGGACTTCAAGTAGAAGGCCTCTGCGTTGCCGATGACCTGGATGCGCTTGTAGGCGAAGTAGCGCGTGAAGCCGGTCAACGCGAGCCCGGGGCGATTGATGGTGGGTTCGCGGATGACGCGCTTCAGGCCGCCCGCGCCGCCCATCAGCTTCAATTCCAGCGCCTCGGCTTTTTCCGTGTAGAACCGCTCGACGGTGACGGCATCCAGTTTCATGGGGAAGGGGGATGGGGATTAAGATTAAGATCGAGATTGGGATTAAGATCAGAATTCGCCAAGCAGACGGGCTCCGACCTCTTGCTCTTGATCTTCATCTTAATCCGCTCGCGATTCACATGTTGAATTCCGGCCCGAGGTAAATCTCGCGGGCCTTCGGGTCCTCGACCATCTTCGCCGCTTCGCCCTCGTAAACCACCTCGCCCTTGTGGATCAGGTAGGCGCGGTCCACCAATTTGAGCGTCTCGCGCACGTTGTGGTCCGTGACAAGGATGCCCAAGCCGCGCTCCTTCAGGCGGCGGATGATCTTCTGCACTTCGTAAACGGCGATCGGGTCAATGCCGCTGAACGGCTCATCGAGCAGGAGCAGCTTGGGACTGGTGACCAGCGCCCGCGTGATTTCCAGCCGCCGCTTTTCGCCGCCGCTCAACTGATAGGCTTTGCTCTTGGCCAGCGGCGTCAGGTCGAGTTCCTCCAGCAGGTATTTCAACCGCACCCGCCGCTCGTCGCGTCCGATGGCGCACGTTTCGAGGATGGCGAGGATGTTTTCGGCAACGGTGAGTTTGCGGAAGACCGATGGCTCTTGCGTGAGGTAACCCATCCCCAACCGGGCCCGCTGGTGCATCGCGAGGCGGGTGACCTCCCGCCCAAGGAATCGCACCGCGCCGCCGTCCGAGCGCACCAGGCCGACCACCAAGTTGAAAGTCGTCGTCTTGCCGGCGCCGTTCGGGCCCAACAGGCCGACAATTTCGCCAGCGGCGACGTGAATCGAAACGCCGTTCACCACACGCCGCTGCCGGTATTCCTTCACCAGCTTCTCGGTGGCCAGCAACGGAGAGGCGACCGCTGTGGTGACCACCGGACCGCCCTTGGCTTTCTCCGTCTCAGGATTCGGTTGCGTCTTGCTCACGGCGTGGGAGTGCGCTTCTTTCGCATGTTGGGTTTCCGGTCAAACGGCAGGACGGGGGAGTTCGTTTCGTTGCCGGGGGTCAACCATACCGCGCGGGCCTTGCCAAGCGCGCTGACTGTTCCGGTGGCGCGGTTCAACTTCACCACGGGCGCGGTAAACGAACTGCCGTCCGACCGCCGCACCAAAGGTTGGCCCAACAATTCGAGCACCTCGTCCGCCGCGGCATAGACGGCTTGGGCACACGTGGCCGTGGTCACTTGACCGTTCGTTTCGATGAGGCTCATCACGACATTTTGGTCGGCGGTGATGCCAACGACGTTGGTGCCGCCGGGGGAGAGCTTCACGGTCAGCGTGTCGCAGGTCAACCGCATCTGCGTGTCCTCCGCTCGCACGCGCCCGCGAAACGCCACGGCTTCGGGGCTCAGTTCGTACTCATTGCAGGTGATCAGCGTCGGTGGGCCATCTGCCGCCCCGGAATGGGCAATGGGTTTGGCGACGGCGGGTTCGTCAGGTCGGATGGCCAGCGCGTTCAACAAACTCCCAGCTTCCGCGCGCGGCAACGTGAGGCTCGCGTCGCCTCGGACGATAAAGTGGCTGCGCTGCAAATTCGCGAGCAACACCTCGCCGCGACCGGATCGGCCGCCGTCCCGCCAGGTGGGTTGGCCGGTGAGCTCCGCCACGCCGCTCGCGCCGTCGTAGCGTGCCTGCTCACCGGCAAGCCGACGCTCGCCCTGCTCGATGACGACACGCTGCTCTGCCACAAGTTGCTGGACCTGATTGCTGCCGCCGAACATTGCGACCAGCGAGGAACAAGTGAGCCGGGCGCGCGTGACGTTGCCCGCCCGCTCGACTGCCTCCACGCCGCCGGTGAAGCTGGCGCGACTGGTTTGAATCTCATAACGCTCCGAGGTGATGGTCACGAACCGGTCCGTCGCGTCCGCCGTTTGCGCCACCGCCGCCTCTTGGGGAAGGAACCCCGTGCCGCTGATGGGTAGCTTGAGCTTTGCGCTGCCGTTCACCTGCAATGTCGTCGTGGTGCTGTTCAGCAATAACTCATCGCCCCGGCCTTCGCGCGCCTGGGCCTGCCATTGAGCCTGGCCCGTGAGCTGAATCATGCCGTCGCCCGGCGAGAATACCGCCTGCTCGCCGGTGGCATGCAACTCGCCGTAATCAATTGCCACGCGTTGTTCCGCTACGAGCCGGTCCACCGCGCCCACGCCCGAGGTTGGCAGCCGGAATGTCAGTGCTTCACAGGCGAGACTCAGGTTCGTGGCCGTGACCCGCACGCTGCCACGATACACGGCCTGCGTTGTTTTACCGTCGTAGATGAATTGATCCGCTAGAATCCGCACGTCACCCAATGCCGGCGCCTCAGCTTGGGCCTCGCGGCTGCTCGTGGATTCAAGCCAGCCGCCACGGACGGTGGTGCGCACGCGATTGGAGATGACGAGCAAGGCATTGGTCTGCCGCCAGAGAAAGCCTTCGCCCTCCAGCGCGAACCGGCCTTCCTGAAGCAGCATCTTGAGCGGGCGCGCGGAACTGGCTTCGCGCGTGGCATAGCTGAAGAGGCAATCTGGTGTTTCGATCAACATCTCACGCGCCCCGGCAGCCTGGAATTCCTCCAGCGTGACTTCCTCCACGAGCATGGTGCCGTTGGTTTGCGGGGTGGCTTGGGCGCCCTTGAGCAGCCAGCGGAGTTGGGTCTGGTGGGGAGGCTCGTAATAGACCGGCACGTTGAACTTGCTCAACTTGACCCCTAGCGATGGCTGCTGGGCGGATGCTGGCACGACCAGCAACGCGAAGCCCAAGCTCAGACTGAGAACGCCTCTGAGTACGTGCCTTGGCCATCGAGCTTGTCTTTCGTCCTCGACTTTCTTCCTCGGGCCCTGGCAAGGCTTCGGGGACGGGGACGAAGAACGAGGACGAGCGACCAGCGCTGGAGAGAAGCGGTTCATCACTTCACGGTGTCGAACACCTTCAGCATCGCTTTCAACAAGGCCGGCATCTCGGCCAGCGGAATCATGTTTGGGCCATCGCTCATCGCCTTGTCTGGCAGCGGATGGGTTTCGATGAAGAGCCCATTCGCCCCCGCCGCCAGCGCCGCCTTTGCTAACACTGGCGCAAACTCACGTTGACCGCTGGAAGCCGTCCCGCCGCCGCCGGGCAACTGCACCGAATGCGTGGCATCAAAGATCACCGGGAAACCGAACCGCTTCATGATCGGGATGGAACGAAGGTCCGCGACGAGATTGTTGTAGCCGAAGCTCGTGCCGCGTTCCGTGAGCAGCAGGTGCTTGCCGCCCGCCGCCTGGGCCTTCGCCACCACCTGTCCCATCTCCGCCGGCGAAAGAAACTGACCCTTCTTCAGGTTGACAATGTTGCCGGTGACGACCGCCGCCTCGATCAAGTCCGTCTGCCGGCACAGGAACGCCGGGATTTGGAGGATGTCCACGACATCCGCGGCGACGGAGGCTTGCGCTTCCGTGTGAACATCCGTCAGCACCGGCACGCCGAAACGCTCGCGGACCTTGGCCAGAATCTCCAGTCCCGCTTCCAGTCCCGGTCCGCGGAAAGACTTTCCGCTGGTGCGGTTCGCCTTGTCAAAGCTGGCCTTGAAGACGTAGGTGATGCCCAATCGGGCGCAAGTTCGCTTGAGCTGCGCGGCGACGTCGAGGCAGAGCTTTTCGTTTTCGATGACGCACGGCCCGGCGATGAGGAACAGCCGGCGCGTGTCGGTCAGGGATTTCCAGATGGTGGTGGTTGCGTCAAGCACGCCGATGGTTTAGCAGGCGGGGGGCGGCGTGTAAATCCCGGGCTGAGCCGCGCCGGCCGGCTCGCGTTCTCCACGCGCAAGGAACTGGCTTACACATTGGCGGAACAGGGGCGCACGGGAGGATCATCGTGTACGACAGCAGTGGAACATGTGGTTCCCCGGCACCTGCGGTTGGCACGGGGAGAGGAGGCCACCTCGGAACCCTGATTTCATGGGCGGTGCTGTGCGGATGGCGGAAGGGGTGGGATTCGAACCCACGGTAGCCTTGCGACTACGCCTGATTTCGAGTCAGGTGCCTTTAACCACTCAGCCACCCTTCCACTCGTCCAAAATGCAACAGCATGCAAGAACATGGCGACCCTCCGGATGCAGTTCGCACGCTGTAGTCCGTTGCTCGTCGCGCGCCAAAACAAGCAATCACCCCAGCGAGGTTGGTGCGGGCCTGCGTTGACAGGAGCCGCCCCGTGCGACTGGGCGCGTTGCATTTCCAGCGCGCGCCTATTCTGCGCGAATGATGGTGGCAGGCAAGCTCATTCGCCACTCCCCGATTGGCGCGGGTGCATCTCAGTTTCTGCAAAGGGGCGACGGGCATCAATCGTCGCGCCGAATTCCGAAATTGCTGGATCGCGGGTTTCACAACCCACGGGCATTTGCCAGGGCAGAGTATCTTCGCAGTTTGGGCATTCCACCGACTGAAAAGCCGGCGATACCGCAGGTCGGGAAACCTGCGTTGCAACCGCCTGGCGGTCCTGCATGAAACTGAGAGTTGTCCGGTTTGGCTAAAGAAGCGGCTTCACGGGACAAGGCCAAGCATCGGCAGCTTCTGGAGTCATTTCGTGAGGTGTGGTTGGGTCGCCCCGGGTTTATGCACGCAAGAGGCTCTTTCGGAACTTGGTTAGGAACGCCGCTTGAGGGCATGCGACCTAGAAGAACAGGGCTGTTTTTCACAGTCTGGAGGCCGGCTGCCCTCAGCCGGCGGGGGTTCTGTAAGTGCCTCGCAAGAATGGATGTTTTTGATCGGATAACAACTCGCCAGTTCTGTGCTTGCCGCAGTAGCCTCTGAGCCGTGATGCAAACGGTTAACCGGAAAAGCAATGTCCGGCTGCTGAGCGTGTGGGTGCGGAACGTGAATCTGACGCCTGTCGGCCTCCGAGTTTTGAAGCGCTGGCTCATTCTGTTCGCGCTCGGCTGGCGCGCGTTATCCGCACCGGCAAGCGGAAGTTGGGACACCTTCTCCGACACTTGGGTTGCCACCGATGCGCTGGGCCGCAGATTGCCCAGCAACGTCGAGGTCGGCCCGCCGCGCGCGGACCGCACCGTGGGCATCTTCTATTTCCTCTGGCACGGAGCGCACATCCAAGGCGGGCCGTACGATGTGACGAAAATCCTCGCGCAGGACCCGGAGGCGATGCGCAAACCGGACAGTCCGCTGTGGGGACCGCTTCATGCCCCGCATCATTGGGGTGAATCGCTTTTCGGCTACTACCTCACGGATGACGAAGGGGTCCTGCGCAAGCACGCCCAGATGCTCGCCGACGCAGGGGTGGACATGGTAATCTTCGATGTCACGAATCAGCTCACCTACCCGGAGTGGTATCGCGCCTTGCTCCGGGTCTGGGGTGAGATGCGTGCGCTGGGCAATCGCACGCCCCAAATAGCTTCCCTCACGCCGTTCTGGGAGCCCCGCAAAGTCGTGCGCGAATTGTGGCGCGATCTGTATGCGCCCGGGCTGTTGAACGAACTTTGGTTCCGTTGGGAAGGCAAACCGCTGATCCTGGCCGACCCGGACTTGATTGAGCGCGCCGAAGAATACACGCACCAAAGCGAACCAACTGAACTTCGCCCCGGCCACACCCTCGCCCAGCGGTTCAAGAGCGAGCAGGCGTTTCGTGGCGTCGGGGGCCGCTTCCCGACCTACCACGCGACGAATTCCGCAGTCACGCTGAAGCTCTTTCGGGCAAACGCTGCCGACCCTCCGATTGCGACCCGCCGCTTTGAGAACGTGGCGGACAACGCGTGGCTCACGCTGAACTTGGCGGCACTGCAACCGCCCGGGGACTACATTTTGGAAGCCTCCGATCCTACTGGCCGGATCGGGTGGTGGAGTCATACCGACGACGTTCAACCGCAAGGTCAGGCGCTGGCCGATGGCCAGCCGGTAGGTGGCGACCGGACGTTGCGGCTGTTGTTGGGGGACGAGGAGTCCGCGCGCATCCGCGAGTTCTTCACCTTCCGTAAACCGCAGCCGGATTATTTCCAAGGTCCCACCCGGCCGGACATGTGGAGTTGGCTGGAGGTTCATCCGCAGCACATTTTCACAAACTCGGCGGGAGCGAAGGAACAGATGTCCGTGGGAGTGGCCCAGAACGCGGTGAACGGCCGGCTTGGTTGCCTGAGCGAACCGGGCGCGCGGGGGAGGAGCTTTCACAACGGGGCCACGGACCCGCGACCAGATGCGGTGCTGCACGGGTTCAACTTCGCGGAACAATGGGAGCGTGCCTTGAAGGAAGACCCGCGCTTCATCTTTGTCACCGGTTGGAACGAATGGATCGCCGGACGTTTCGCCGAGTTCAACGGCGTCAAGCTGCCCGTGATGTTCGTAGATCAGTTTGACCAGGAACATAGCCGTGACATCGAGCCCATGACGGGCGGTCACGGAGACAACTACTACTACCAACTTGCCGGCTATGTTCGCCGCTACAAGGGCGTCCGCCCGCCACCGCCGGTGAAGACGCAGCCTATCCGCATTGACGGGAAGTTCGAGGATTGGCGTGCGGTCGAGCCGGAGTTTCGCGACACGCTCGGCGATTCCGTGCGGCGCCAGCATCGCGGCTGGGACGCAAAGATGATTTACACCAACCACACCGGGCGCAACGATCTCGTGGCGGCGAAGGTCAGCTACGACAAACGGCGCGTCCATTTCCACGTCCGCACGCGCGGGGTCATCACGCCGCCGGCGGGCACAAACTGGATGCTGCTCTTCCTCGACCTTGATGCGAATGCCCAAACCGGCTGGCTGGGTTACGACTTCGTGTTGAATCGAGTCACGCCCGGCTCGGTGGAGCGCAACGTTGGCGGGAAGTTCCAATGGCAGCCGTGCGGTCAAGCCGCGTTCCGCATGAACGGCGCCGAGCTTGAGCTGTCACTGCCTTGGGCCGACATCGGCCTGAAAACGCCGCCGGAGCAATTTCACTTCAAGTGGGCGGACAATTGCATTGCCGCTGGCGATTGGACGGATTTCACGTTGAACGGCGACGCGGCGCCGAACGACAGGTTCAACTATCGCGCGTCGCTGCGTCCGTGAAGCAGCGACTGACAGTGCCTGAGTGACGCAACCGCGTTTGGAACCGGCGGGTCGCCACCGCCGTCCTATCCGAGTCCAACGGCGTGCGGCCAACGAAAGTTAGTACTTTCGGGTCGTATGATCCCACAGCCACAGCACGTCCGGATTGTTGGCGTGGCTGACGGCCGGCGGATCCGTCCGCCGAATCCCCGGCATGGTGCGCGGATCCTTCCACCGGTGAATTTCCGAATGCCCGTCGGCAAAGGCGATGCCGGCCGCCTTGTTATGAAAGCTGGCCGGCAGGTCCGGCATTTTGGCTTGCGAAGGATCGGGATAGCCCCGCATGTCCACGCAGAAGAAGCCGTCGTTGATGCTGTCGGGATGTTCATCCAGCAGAACCCAGGTGCTGCTGGGGCCGGGGACGAGCAGGTCGGACATTTTGAGATACTTCCTGAATTCCGGCCCGCCAAACCACGTCCACCCGCCCTCATTCATCCCCATCCAGGAGTTCATGGAGTTGCTGCGCGCCCGCTGAATCGCTTGGCCTCGAAAGGGACCGGAAGTCGGCGTAACCGTCACCGTATCCGCCGGACACTTGAAAATGGCCGTGGACTTGGAGCAGTAAGGCCAGATGGCTCCTTGCTTGATTGTGTTGTCCACGTCCCAGTTCGCCGTGTTGCCATCGCTGTAGCTCAGAATGCCATGCGTCCAAGCATACTTGTACTTGGGGTTGGCGGGATTGTCCTCCACGTAAGCGAAAGGCAGGGTGTCGCGGTTGTCCTCCACGTACATGCGCCAAGCGGTCATCAACTGTCGCGTGTTGTTCATGCAGGCGATCCCCTGTCCTTTGAGCTTGGCCTTGCCCAAGGCGGGCAGCAACAGACCCGCCAGAATCGCGATGATAGCAATGACGACCAAGAGTTCGATCAGGGTGAACGCGCTCCCACCGGGCCGGGGGAGGCGAGGCAACCGCGTTGGGGCCACGGATTTCATTTGTCAGCCGATCTCAGCGCTTCGAGGATCGCGAGAACCACCTAGGCGGCGTGAATCCAAACGCCACGGCGCGCGGTTCTCTGCGGACCTTCGGGTTTAGTTCTGCGAGAAATACTAGCCTCAAGTCCAGTTCCGTCCAGCTTTACCTTGGGGCGCGTTCGCGACCACCTCGCTAGCACGCGTGGGGCAGGTTGGCCGTCGTCCCGACATAGGCGCGGGGCCTCACCAACGCGGTCGCCCGCCGATCAGTGGCCAATCAAGCCACGCGGCGGTCCGGTTCGGCGGGCGGTAAGCGGCCGGGCCGGGGGCGAACCGCCCGTGATCGTCCGGTTGCCCAGCGACGTGGCACAACGAGCGCACAGGTATTCGTGGAGTTCTCCGGCAGGCAGGACGAGCAGCAATCGCTCGCGCACCGGTTGGGCTCGCTGACACTTCGGACAATATAACTCGCTGGCGGTGAATTCTCCGAATTGGCGGGGCATGTGGGAAGCTCTCCGGACCTGCGTCGCCCACGGAACGGTCAGCGGGTGCCCGCTGGCCGCAACTGGACTTCCTGAATTTCCATGAAGGAGACCGAGATCTCCTCAGTGGTCGCGCCCTTCATCACCTCCAGGTGCATGTCGTTGGCCGTGATCCGGCTAATCCGCGCGGCATGGAATTCCGACTTCGCGGTCTTGACGACCAGCACGGCTCCCTTGCTCTTTTCGCGCCGCACCACGCCGAAGAAATCGGAGAACCGGGTTTCAAAGAAGCGGCGGTTGAAAGCGAACTCGCCCCGCTTGAAAATGGTTGGAGCGGCCGGGGCCGCCTCCGCCGCTTCGGGGGTTTCGTGGGCGATTTTCAAAGCGCTCGCCAGTGTTGGCTCGACGGGGGGCGTCCCAGCCGGTTGGCCGGCGGCGTCCACCTCCGCACCCGCTTCGGGCTTGGGCATGCGGGTGGGCATGGAAACGAACACGATCTGTGGAATGACCGGCACCACGGCGGCAAGCCCACAGACCAGACCGAGCGGTTGCGCGCGAAAAATGGCCACCTCGTATGCGGCCCAGAGATTCGCCGCGTAGAGCGCCAGCAGAATCAGCCAGCCCACCGGCGAGGTGAACAGCCCTCCGATCAACGCGGGGTTGGCCGGGCGATCAAGTTTCGATTCCACCTCTTTGACGACGACCGGCGGGCGGACAGGCTTCTTCTTCTGCAACTCGGCCTCGTCTTCCTCGACAAGGGGCTGGGCATAGCGGGCGTATTTGGAGTCCTTCGCCAACCGCTTGAGGTCTTCCTGTGAGAATTTTTCCCACGCCGTGCGCTCGGCGAACTTGCCGTCGCTCAGGCGCACGACCGCGCCCTTATCGTTGGCAGACACGATGGTGCCCTCCAACGAGGTTCCATCCGTCAGGTTGAACGATTCCGCCCGTGCCAACGTCGCGGCCAAGCCGCTCCACACCAGCACTAATCCGAATGCAAGTAATCTGCGCACGCTGGATCAAATAGCAAAGCTCGGCGGGCAAAGGAAGGAAATTTCGGTCCGTGCCACGCGCTTGCACGGGTGAAGTCAGTCGCGCTTCACCCCGTCGAATCCGGCGCAAATGAAATCCCGGATCAGGCGGATTTCCTCCTCGCCCGCGATGGTGTGCTCCTTTTGGAACTCATGCCACGCGATGTTCAGGCCCGCATGCTGGAGGTGGCGGATTTGGCGTTTGGTGACGGCGAAAGGAAGAACGGCGTCGAGCGTGCCGTGGGTGGCCAACACACGTTGCTCCCGCGCGACGGGCGAAAGTTCTTGGACCAGTTTGTCCGGCTCGCAGACCAGTCCGCTGATGGACATGATGCCTGCAAATCTGTGCGGGTAGCGCAGACCCACCTCGATGGCCATCAAGCCGCCCTGCGAGAAACCGCCGATGACGGTTTGTTCCGTGGGCCAACCCTTGGCGCGATGGCTGTCGAGCAACTCCATTACCAGCGCCCGGCTGCGGCGCACGCCGGGTTCGATGTCGCCGTAGATGTCGAACCACGAGAAACCGCCATAGTAATCATCCGGCGCGTTCACCAGCAGGTAATTGAGCCAGGGCAGTTGCAGCACCTGTGGCATCCAGAGGTAGCCCGCCAGGCTGTCGCCCAGACCGTGCATCATCAACAGCAGGCATTTCGAGTTCGGCTCGGCGGCCGGGATCAAGCGGTGTTCAAGCATGGCGCACAGTTTGGGAATCGCGCGTCGCGTGTCAGTACGGAACTTTGTCCGTTTTGGCCGCCCACTCCGCAAACGCCACCAGCGCCTCGCGGCGGAGCAGTGGGGTTAGGGGCAGTCGCCGCCTGGAGATCGGTCGGGCAACCTCGCGATAAAGGAGCGCGTCGTCGAAGCCGATGCGCGCGGCGTCTTTGCGGGTGTTGCCGAAATAGACCCGCCGGAGTCGGGCCCAGTAAATCGCCGCGAGACACATGGGGCAGGGTTCGCAGCTTGAGTAAATCTCGCAGCCATCGAGAGAAAACGTCTTCAACCGCCGGCACGCGTCGCGGATGGCCATTACCTCGGCGTGCGCGGTGGGGTCGTTGGTGGACGTGACGCAATTCCAGCCGCGCCCGACGATTCGCCCCCGCCTGACAACGACGGCGCCAAATGGGCCGCCACGGTTCTGCCGCATTTTTTGGAGCGAGATGCGAATCGCCTCACGCATGAAATCCGACTTCACGCGAACAGCGTGCCCGCGCTAACGCTTGCCGGCAACAGCTTTCCGCCTTCGTAAAACCTCACGAGTTTCCCCTGCGACCACTTGCGTAGCCGGTAGAGGGCCGCGAAGCCGAAATCCGGTGCCGCTCCGCCCTGTCCGCCGCAGACCTCCGCGCCGCGGCGGACGTTGTCCATCATCCATGCCGGCAGGGACAGGTGATACGGATTCCGCGCGACTTCGCCGAGGTGAAAGGTGGTTGCGGCAATCAAGTCCGCCAAATCCTTCGCGCTGACCTCAACCATGAGGTTCGGGTCATCCATGGCGCCCCAGAACTCCGTCTCAATGGTGAAGCACTCGAACTTCGCAGGCATCTGCTTCAGCGCATCGGTGACAAGGTAGTGCGTCCCAATGTGCGTGCCATTCCAATCGCGCTCGTGTGGAAACAGGATCACCCGCGGCTGATACTCATCGAGAATCTGAGCGATGACTTTGACCATGCCGGCCCAAAGTTGCGGCTCGTTCTGGCGCGTTTTAGGTGTGACTTTCTCCAAGCCGCAAGGCCCGGTGGTCCGCAAACCGTAGCCGAGAAAGCGGCAGGCATTCTGCAACTCGGCCAACCGCCCGGCCTGGCGTTCCTTCTTGCTGCCTTGCGTCACCGCCACATCAATAAGTTCCATCCCGGCCTCGCGCGCGATGCGCAAGGCCATCGCGCCGACGATGGTTTCATCGTCCGGGTGGGGCGCGAAAAAAAGGGCCCGGGGCGCGTTGGGCGGGAGTTGCGGCTTGGGCAATGGTGCCAAGCCGCCGAGCGGAATGGATTTGGCCTCGTTGACGACATGCTGACAGTCGGTGACAAACTTGAGATACGGATTCATGGGTCCAATTCAGTTCGGGATCTCTGGCAGGCTGGCAGCGGCAATCGCCTGGCCGTGGCGTTTCTGTTTCTCATCCGGCACGTGGATTTCGATCTGGCTGGCCATTTCCGGAAACTCGGATTTCAACACTTCACGCGCGCCGGCCACAATGAGGTCGCCGCCCTTGCCGCTGGTCACGCGGCCGAGCACGAGCACGTTTTGCAGGTCGTAGAAATCAGCGAAATGCGCGATCTGATAGCCGAGATAGACGCCGATGGTTTCGTAGATCTTGCGCGCCCGCTCATCCCCCCGCGCCATGAGGGATTGCACGAGTTTGAGTTTCTCCGGCAACGGCATGTCCTGCGGCGCCTTGATGCCTGCCGCCGGGAGCAGGCGTCCCACCGCTTGTTGCGAGAAATACTGCGCCCCCACGCCGTAATCGCCGGACCACTCGTCGCACGCGGCGCTGGGATTGTAGTCCACCGGCACGAAGGCCAACTCATTTATCCAGGAGGTGATATTGCCGTCGCGGTTTACCCAACCGCCCGCCGTGCTGGTGCCCAACGCGATTCCGAGAACACCGTTCCTCCCCAGCGCCATGGAGCCGGCCAGCGCCGTGACTTCGCCATCGTTCACCACCTCGAAGGGAATGTCCTTCCATGCTCGCTTGATTTCGAGGAACAGGTTTTTCACCCGTTTCTCGAACACGTCTTGCGGCACGCCGCGGAAGAGGGAGGCGACCTTGACGCGGTTGTTCACGTAGATCCCCGCCGCGCTCCCCCCGATGGCATCCAAGCGCGGCATGTGCGCGGCGGCCTGCCTGAGCGAATCCATGATGCCGTCGAAGTGATACTGCGGATCGGGATGGAAATACGGATCCCACACCGTTTCCTCGCTGAACACGACCTTGCCGTCCACCACGGCGGCGGCCTTGCGATCGCTGCCGCCCAGATCAAAGCCGATGCGGCAGCCTTCCAGATGGCGTCCCAACGGCTTGGCTTGCGCACGCTCCGGCGGAATGTCCTTTGTGCTCACCACCACGAGTTCGTGGTCAAACATTTTCTCGCCCACCATCTCCGAGTCGAATTGGCCGGTGGCGTCATTCGTGTAATGAGCCGCCAGCCTGGTGGCCAGCGCCTTCGGCCCGTCGAAGTAGATTCGCCATCCGCCGCGCGACCAGAGCAGGAACTTGAGGATGCGCTCCAGGTAAGTGTAGTTCCCCGCCGCTTGCGGTGTCCCCTCGGCGAAGATCGCGGTGCTGAAGCGATAGACCGACCCATCCTGACCCGAGGCGGCCACTTGTTCCCGATATGCGCGGTTGGCCAGCGCGGCGGGACGGAACTGCGCGTCCAAGACCGGCACCACTCGCGGGGACACCAAAACAAGCCCGTTATTCTGGTTCATATATGACAGGAAAGGTTGTAGGGAACGGCCCTAGCCCGCGCAAGTTCCCGGTGGACTGCCGACGTCGCCTGCGAACTAGCAAGGCCAACCAACCCCGCCGGCCAGTGGAGCATCGTCCCATGCCCACCGGGTTTCAAAGGCGCACGGCAAAGTAGATGCGCCGCGAGGTGGAAGCTCCTGTCAGAACCGGATCAGGGTGTGGCGCTGGACACGGGTCAACGCTCTCATCGCATGGAATCAGGCGCGAGAACCGCCGGCCGATCGCCTGAGCCACTCGACTCCCGCCAGCACGAAACAGCACGCGATGGCAAGAGCGTGACCAATGGCCGGCTCCGGCACGGGCGTGATCTCCAAACTCCAGCTTTCCAACTGGCTCTGGCCGCCGGACGACAGGTCGGCCATGAACAGCGTCCAGTCTCCATTCGGGTCCAGGCGTTGGAAGGAACTGAGCGTGGCCGTTCGCGATGATGTGTCGGACACCAAATCAGGGTCCACCGCCCGGCCGTCTGGTTGCCAGGTGCCGGTGAGCGCGCCGCCCAAGGGCACGGTGTGGCTGCCCAGCAGGGTTAACCGGTAGTTGTGGACGTCGCCGTTGGCTGCGGCGTCAGCCAGGGTCACGGTGCTGATCCCACTGTCGCTATAGCCAAAGGTATTGTCGCCGGTTCGGCCCACGCGATTGAACAGGACGGCGTAGCCGCTGTCATGCGTCAGCGTCACATACAGGTCGCCGTTGAAACCGCCGTCACCGACGCCCGAGAACGTCAGCGTGATGGTCACGGTTCCGATTTCCGTTACAGGCGTGCTCAGGTTGAGCGTATCGCTCACGCCGTTGAGATCCCCATCGGGGATGAGCACGGCTCCGCGGGCGGCCCAAGACAATGTTGCCGCCAGCAAAAGCCAATGGATCGTCGGATGTTTCATAGCGTCTCCGTTTCAGCGGGTCACCGTGCGGTAATAGCGCTGGGGCGGTGCAGGTTCGGTGGTGTCCTCGTATTCCAGCAGGCCGTTGGGACCGAGCACGCCCGGGGTGGGTAACGACTGCCATTCCGGGTCGCCCAAGTCAGCCTTCCACTGAATGATGTTGGTGCGCCCGGCAATGCCGGCGACGGTAATCAACTTGTGGCCGTTGGGCAGGGTGGCGATGGCGACGAGGTTGCGCGTTTGGCCGCCCGCGTCGCCTTCCATTTGGATCGTCACGGTGTTGGTCGCGCGATGGCCTTCGGCGTCGGTGAGGATATAGGCAAACGAGTCGGCGCCGTTGAAGTTGGCGGGCGGCACGTAGCAGACCCAGCCTGCGTCCAGCGTGACCGTGCCGCCGTGGGCGGTGGCGGCGTCGAGCGAAGTCAAAGTGAGCGCGTCGGCATCGGGGTCGCTGTCATTGGCCAGCAACGTGGCGAGGCGGACCTTGGCGGTGCGGTTGGTGGCGCGTTGGAAGGCGTCTGCGCCCGGCTGCGGAGGGAGGTTCAGGCCGGCGACGAAGCCGGCGTCCCAGCGATGGACTTCGTTGGTAGCCACGCCGGCGTCGGGCTGACCCAGCGTATCCACGAGAACGAAGCGTCCGTCACCGCTGGTGCTGGTGCCGCCGCCGGGGGCAACCGCGTCCCAGTCCAGCGTGTAGTCGGCCGCGGCGAGTGGGGCTGCGCAGAGGCACAAGGCGAGGGCGAAGGAAACAGCGAGCCAACCCGCTGGCGAGTGGAAAGGGCTCGACGCATGCCCCGTCTGCTCGACACCGCCGCCTGGGCCAACTCCGCCACAATGCCGGCGGTGCCACTGGGCAGTTGAAAAGAAGGTGCGGCTGCGGCACACTGCGCACATGGCAACCATGCGCATCGAACTTGAATCCGACGCTGTCCAAAGACTGGAGGCGGCCAAGTGGACTCCCGCGGAGTCGTTCTCGGAAGTCGTCCGGCGCGCGCAATACCCAGCCGCACCGCACACCGCCCGAGAGCTGCTCGAGGATTTCGCCGCGCGGGCCGGCCACTCGCCGCTCAGCGAAGCGGCCCTCGACCGCTTGGCCGAGGTCCAGCAGCATCCGCGCGCCACACCCTCGCACTGGACTGAGCGCTGATGCTCTTCGACACCACCTTCCTGATCGACTACGAGCGCGAGGTCAAGCGTAACCGGCCTGCGGCCGCCCACGCCTTCCTCGCGGCTCATCCGACGGCGCCTCTCGACATCAGCATCATCAGCGCTGGTGAGTTCGCCGAGGGTTTCGAGGCCTCCCAACAACAGGACTGCTGGCGTTGTCTGCGCCTCTACACGGTGCTGCCCTTGGATCTGGACATCGTCTGGCGAGCGGCCCAGGTGGCTCGGCAACTCCGTGTGACGGGCCAAACCGTGGGCGACAACGACCTCTGGATCGGCGCGACCGCCTTGCATCACCAACTCGCCCTGGTCACGAACAATCCGCGGCATTTCCAAGGCATTCCCGGGCTGCAGTTGGTCACGTATTGATCGCGTCAGCGAGCGTCCGCAGGTTGAAAACTTGCGATACGGCAGATTGGGAATCTGCGCCAGGGCTTCGGGCGGGCGAGGCTCGCTCACGGCCGGTTGGCCGGTTCGCTGGTTCGCCGCTTCGCCGTCACGCGCTTCGGCTTTCGCGCTTCGGATGGGTTTCGGAGTTCGCATATCGGGTTTCGGGTTTCCGGCCTGGGGCGGGCTCCTTACCAGCAGTTCTGCCAACTGGTCCCATCATACACGCGCAGCTTGTGCAGAGCACTGTCGTAGTAGAGGTCGCCCTCGCCCGGGCTGCTGGGGGCGGAACTGCGCGGCTGCAGGCGCATCACATCGCTCACGTGCAGTGTGCGCGCCGGAGCCGGCGTCCCGATGCCGACGAGGTTGTTGTTGATGGTCACGGCGGCGCTGCCTGAGCTGTTTTGCAGCAGCAGCTTGCTGCCGGCGCCGGAGCGGATCACGAAGTCGCCGGCCGACGCATTCGCGCTGTATTGCCCGGAGGTGACGGCCGCGCTCAAATCCCCGCAGACGGTGCCGTTGGTGCTCAGTTGAATGGTCGGCGCGACCGCGCTGCCGTAGCCGTCCACACGCAACCCGTCCGCCGTGCTGGTGGCTCGCACGTCCAGATGTTTTTGCGGTGTGATCGTGCCGATGCCGACAAAGCCGTTGCCCTTGATGGTCACCAACTCGTTGCTGCCACCGGCATTGTCGAAGAAAGAGAAGCGGTCGCTGGCCGCGTTGAGGTGCAAGAGGAATTGGCCGGACTGCACGCCCAAGCCATACGAAGAGGCACCACCGCCCCACAAGGCCAGCTTGGTGTTGGCCAGGGTGTTGCCCAGTCCAACGGGGGCGGAGAAGGTGTTGGTGCCGGTGAAGACCTGGTTCGCGTTGAGCAAAGCAACGTTGGCCGAGAGCCGGGCGTCGGCCAGCGTGCCGGTCAAGTCGGCGGCGTCGAGGTTGGTCAACCCGCCGCCGTTGCCGGTGAACGCGCCGACGAAGGTGTTCGCCGCGTTAGTCAACGTCACCACGCCGGCAAAACGATTTGAGCCAGTGAAGACTTGGTTCGTGTTGAGCAGAGCAACATTGGTCAGGCCCGCGCCGTTGCCTACGAAGGCCGTGGCGGTGACCGTGCCGTTGACGTCCAGGGCCGAACGCGGCGACGGGGTGCCGATGCCGACCTGATTGTTGGCGGTGATCGCCAGTGCCGCGCCGCTTCCGCCGCTTTGCAGCAACAGTTTGTTGCCGGGGCCGGAGCGTATTACGAAGTCGCCGGGCGACGCATCCGTGCTGTAATTCCCGGCGGCGACGGCCACTCCCAATTCCCCGCTCACGGTGCCATTGGTGCTGAGTTGGATGGCTGGCGGATATCCATCGCCCTCGACCCGCAAGCCGTCAGCCGTGCCGTGTGCCACGACCTCGAACCGTTTGTGTGGATTGTCCGTCCCGACGCCCACGTTGCCGGTGGAACGGTAGGCGTTGTCCCCCGACAGCGTCCAGACGCCAATGCCAGGATCCAGACTAGCGGTGGTAATGGAGCCTGCTTTCACGCCCTCGGCTAGAAGACCGGGGGCGTAGTGTTCCAGGTTGAACAGGTGCGCCGCCCCGGCATCGTACTTGCCTGTGTCGTCCCGATACGCTCCAATCACCGCCTGGTTGGTTCCGATCGCCACCAAGGAAATGCCGAAGTGGTCGCCGGCTTTCGGCGTGGGCTTGGTGAAGGTGGCAAGCAACGTGCCTTCCGTGCTGATGAGATACGCCGCCCCGGCATCGCTCGCACCCGCATCGGTCCCATGCGCCCCAATCAGCACCCGGTCGGTCCCCACCGCCGCGACGGCATAACCGAATTCGTCGCCGGCACCCGGTGTGGGATTGGTGAAGGTGAGCAACGTGCCATTCGTGCTGAACAGATACGCCGCCCCGGCGCCACTGGGGCCCGCTGTGCCGTCCTGATGCGCCCCAATCACAACCAGTTCGGTCCCCACCGCGCTTACCGAAATGCCGAAGTTGTCGCTCGCAACCGGCGTGGGATTGGTGAAGGTGGTGAGCAACGTGCCGCTGGTGCTGAACAGGTAGGCCGCCCCGGCATTGTCCGCGCCCGTGTCGTCGCGATAAGCTCCGATCAGCACCCGATCGGTCCCCACCGCCGCCACAGAATAGCCGAAGTTGTCGTCGGCGACCGGCGTGGGATTGGTGAACGTGGTGAGCAACGTGCCGTCCGTGCGGAGCAGGTACGCCGCCCCGGCATCGGTCGCGCCGGTGTCGTCGCGATACGCCCCAATCAGCACCTGGTCGGTGCCCACCGCCGCCACAGAATAGCCGAAGTAGTCGCTGGTTGCCGGGGTGGGATTGGTAATCGTCGTGGCGAGGAACCAATTGAGCGCTGTGGCCATCTTGCCCGCCGTCACCGCGCCGTCGGCCAGTTGATCCGATCCCACCGCTCCTGACGCAAGCATCGTACTGGTGATGCTGCCAGCGGCAAAGTTGTTGGTCGAGAGGGTGCCCGTGAGTTGAGAGGCCGGCAGCGTCCCGCTCAGACTGCCCGCCGTCGTCGCGGTGGCCGCTTGCATGGCATACGGCACCGCTTGGATCGGCCGCCGCGGACTCAGCGTGGAGTAAGCGCCCGTCTCCGCGCCGGGCCGCAGTTCGATCTCCAGCCAGCGGTCGTCGCCACTGAACACGCTGGCGCCAAAGTCCAGCACGACGTTGAACAGCCCGTTGGTCAGCGCCACGTCGTCCGCCGTGACCGTCGAACCGACCTGGTTGCCGCCGCTGGCCGCGTCGTAAATCGTAAATCGTAGATCGCAAATGCCCGTGGCCGGCGTGCCGCTGTCGCGCAGGCGGCCCTGGTAGGTGAAGGCGGTGCTTTGGGCGACGGAGGAGAGCCGAGAGATGAGGGTTGCGAGGAGAAGCAGCACCAGGAGGGCGGGCCGCAAATCCGAAATCCGAAATCCGAAATCCCAAACAAATCCGAAGCCCGAAGTTCGAAAGGCCCGCGGCGTGTGCGCCGCATTCGGAGTCCCGGCTTCAACCGGCGGGGCGTCCAGCGCACTCGACGCTTGAGTCCGGCCACACGGCCCGCTGGCTGAAGGCGGGACTCCAAGCCGAGCCGGCATCTCCCGCGAGGCGCTTCGGCCTTCGGTGTTCGGGCTGCGTTCGGATTTCGGATTTCGGATTTCGGATTGCCACTCGCTCCGGGTGGCCAGGGTAGGTTTTGTTTTCATAGTTGTGAAGCCGCTTCCACGATCCGCGTCACGGTGGAGAGGTTTTCTTTGAGGACATAGCCGCAAGCGCCGGCTTCCTGTGCCGCCCGGCGCAAATCAGGCTCGTCGTATTGGGTGACGATGAGAATCCGTGCGTCGGGGAACCGGGCCTTGATCTGGCGCGTGGCGGCCAGTCCGCTGGTCGGCTTCATGCGCAAATCCATGAGGACCCAATCCGGCCGTTGCGCCGCATAGGCCGCGACGGCCGCGTCACCGTCGTCGGCTTCGCAGAAGTCGGTGGCCACCCCCGCGACTGTCTGCCGGAGCATCTGCCGCATGCGGGCGTCGTCATCTGCGATCAGGACTTTCATTTTGGACCGCATCGTTGTCCCAGAAAACCGGGCGACCGGGAATTCGAGTGAATGCGCAGAACCGGCTACGTGGGAATACGCAGAGAAGTTTTCGATTGGCGATTCCCGATTTGCGATTTGCCGAGCGTCTGCTGCGCTCGACCGGTCCTGACGGCGGACGCACCCGCACCGCCAAGCCGACGCAGGCACCGCTCACTGCGGCGCCAATCGCAAATGGGAAATCGCAAAGCCTACAACTGCCCTTTGTGATCGAAGGCGAAGCGGAGCAGGCTGTGGCTGCCGCTCAACTCCAGTTTGGTGGAGATGTTCTGGCGGTGCGTTTCCACGGTGCGAACGCTGCATTCCAGCAGCGCGGCGATCTCCTTGCTGGTGCGGTCTTGGCTGATGAGCTTGAGAATCTGCCGTTCCGTGGGGGTGAGCCGGTCCAAACCCGGTTTCTGCGCGCGCAACGAGGCCGCGGCGGCACCGCGCCGCACGAGCGCGCCGGACAATGCCGGGCTGATGAAACAGTGCCCCGCCGCCACTTGATGAATGGCTTGGAGCAACTCGGTGACCGCGCTCTCTTTCAGCAAATAGCCTTTCACGCCCAGGTCCAGAGCTTCGTTCAGCAGCGCCTCCTCCGGGTCCATCGTGAGGATGATCAGGGCCACCGGCAGGGGCTGCTCGCTGAGCGCGCGGGCCACCCGCAGACCGCTGCGCTTGGGCATGTGAATGTCCAACACCGCCACCGTCGGGCGGAGTGCCTGGATCAATCGCCACACTTCCTCGCCGTCACCCGCCTCGCCTGCCAGGCGCAACGCGGGGTCGCCGGCGATAATGTCGCACAACCCGCGCCGGAAGATCGGGTGGTCATCGGCGATTAGAACGGTGATGCGATCCGTGGTGTTCATCGTGATCTACCAGTGCGATCATCTACCGAACGCGACCGGAAAAGCAACGCGCTTTGACGGAATGGCGCCCCGCCCCGGCTAAAGGCGGGACTCCGAACGACGGGGCTCCGAACGTGTTCCCGAACGCTGAAGCGGCACGTCCACGGTTAACTGTGTGCCCTGACCAGGCTGGGCGTGGAGGTGCAAGCGACCGCCCAGGATGCGCGCACGCTCCGCCATCTGACGCAGACCCAAGCCTCCTCGGTCGGGTGCGGCGGATTGAGCGGGATCAAAGCCGCGACCATTGTCCACAATCTCGAGCCGCAGCCGCGCGGGGGTTCGCGTGAGCGTCACCTTGGCCTCGGAAGCACCCGCGTGTTTGATGATGTTGTTCAGGCTCTCCTGGATGATCCGGAACAAGTTGATCTCAAATTCCGCCGGCAAGAGGCCGTCCACGTCGTCCAGTTCGACGCTGACGCGCAATCCGCCGGATTGCCCGGCCTTCTCCAGCATGGCGGCCGTGGCTTTGGTAAACCCCAGTTCGTCGAGCAGAGATGGGCGAAGGTTGTGGCTGATGCGGCGCACCTGTTGCAGCGCCTGCTTGGCGGTAGCGGAAATGTCATTCAACCGCACGACCGTCGCCGGGGGATTCTCGCTCTGGCCCAGTCCAAACTGCGCCTGGTTCGCGATCACCAACAAGTCTTGCCCCAAGCCATCGTGCAGTTCGCCGGCAATCCGTTGACGCTCGCTCTCCTGCGACGCGATCAACTGGCGGGCGAATGCTTCCTGAGCAGCACGCGCGCGCCGGAGGCGGCGCTGGCGGCTCTCGTGCCAGCCGAGCGCGGCACCGCACATCCCGAACACGACCAGCGCGCGAAACCACCACGTCTTCCACCACGGCGGCAGGACTTGGAGGCGCAAGCTCGTGCCGAGGTCGTTCCACACCCCGTCGTTGTTGCAGGCGGTCACCCGAAACTCGTAGCGACCCGGAGGAACGGCGGTGTAGTGGGCAGCTCGCCGCGCCCCGGCTTGTACCCAATCCTCGTCGAAGGGCTCCAACCGGTAGCGGAAGCGAACCTTCTCCGGCGCGACCAAGCTCAGACCGGTGAACCGGAATTCGATCCGATGGGTGCGCGGAGGCACCAAGAGGATTTGCGATTCTCGATTTGCGATTTGGGATTGGTCCGCAGTCCGTAGCGCGTGGTCAGCAGCAAGCCCTTCGTCGCCGGTTGCCGCCCCGCCGGGCCTCGGGTTTCTGCCGTCCGACTTCTGGCTACTAACTACTGACCACTGACCACTGACTACGGGCTGCTCATCCAACACCACCTCTTCAATCACAACGGGCGGCGGCAGCCGATTGAAGGGGAGTTGGTTGGGATTCACGACCGCGGCCCCGTTGACGGTGGCAAACCACAGCCTGCCATCCTGGGCCTTGCAGCACGCCGGCTGGCTCGCCCCGACACAATCGGCGGTGCTCAGCCCGTCCGACGGACCGAACACTTGCCACGCCACCGACTTTCGCTTCCCATCGAGGTATTCGTTCAGCGCCAGGCGGCTGACACGGATAATGCCGCGGTTGGAGCCGATCCAGAGATTGTCCCGGTCATCTTCGAGCAGGTTGCCAATGGTGTCGGTCGGCAGGCCGTCCTTGGCGCCCGCAGTGGTGAAGCGGCCCTGCCTGAAGCGGCACAACCCGCCGTAAACCGTCCCAATCCAGAGGGTCTCTTCCTTGTCCAGGTAAAGCGAGGTCAGGTGGTTGGCCGCCAAACCGTCCTGTTGCGTGAAATGGGTGAACCGATCCTGGCGCAGGCAGTTCAACCCGCCGCCGTCCGTCCCCACATACAGCGTACCGGACCGATCTTCGGCCAAGGCCACGACGGTGTCGCAGGACAAACCCTCCTGCGTCGAATAGCGCTTGAAGCGGCCACCTTCGTGACGCAAGAGGCCGTTCGCGCACCCGAGCCAAAGGGCGCCGCGGTGATCTTCCAACAAAGCGTGCGCGGTCATCAGGACCGGGGGGTCGCCGGCGAGGGTGTGGGGCGTTACGGCCTCTGCGTTCCACTGGAGGGCGACGTTGCCATAGAGCCCGATCCAGATCGCGCCTTGGCGGTCGGCGAGCACGGAGTAAGTCAGGAGGTACTTTTGCAGCGCGGCCGGTTCGGTCACGCGCTCCAACTTCCCGTCCGCCCAGGTGTGCAATCCGCCGCCGTTCACTCCGAACCACATCCGCCCTTGGCGATCCTGGGTCAGGGACATGATGACCTTGGGCCCGCTCTCCGTGCCGTACATTTGGAAAACCTGCGGACGGATGCGATGAAGCCCGCCCTGGCCGGTGCCAACCCAGAGACTCCCCTCGCGGTCCCGGAACAGGCAGTTCACGTAATTGTCAACCAAACCGTTGCCGACGCGCACCTGCTGCCACGCACCCTGCGCATCCAGGTGAAAGAGCCCCTTCGACCACCGCCCGGCCCAGAGCGTGCCTTGGCCGTCTTCCAGCAAACAATGCAGCAAGTCCGCCTGCGGAAGCGGCACCACGCGGGGCGAGAGTTTCCCCTGTTGCAGACGGTAAAGACCGTTGGTTGTCCCCAACCAATAACCCCCGGCTTGACTGACCGCCGCCGTATAGACCGTGAGGCTGACCACGTTGCTGGCATTTCCTTCCGCGTTCAAAACCGGGAAATCCACAACCAGCGGCTGGGCGATCTTGCCCCGGCGCGCAACCCACCCCACACCCTCGTTCTGGAACAGGAAACGCGGCGGATCATCCGCGCTGAATCGAGCATCCAGCGGCCGCACTTGATCGTTCTTAATCTGGTGCCAGCCGCCTTTCCGGTCCTGGAGCAGCAGGCAAGCACCGGGCGAGTTGGGGTCGCCGAATCCGCTGACAAAACTGGCCGCGCCTTCCTTTTGGATCACGGTGAATTGCCCAGCCGCCATGCGCACCAGCCGGCCGGCCTCAGTGATGATCCAGAGCGCACCCTGTTCATCCACCTGCAACCGGGTAATTCCGCGATCTCCCAGCGCGGGGGTGTTGCCGACGTGGAAAACCGTGAAACGGACCCCGTCGAAACGCGCCAAGCCGTTGAACGTGCCGACCCAGAGATAACCGTCCGGGGTCTGAGCGATGGAAGTGACCGAGATTTGCGGCAGGCCCTCCTCGACCTGCCAAACGTCAATCGTGAAGTTGCCGGTATTCTTCGCAACGCCCGTTCCCCAACTCATCCCTGTGCTCAGAAGCAACCCCAAGATTGGCCGGGTGAGCTGTGCGATCCGGCGAGAGCACCACCGCAACAGTAGGCCAGGCGACAACATGGCGGCAGCGTAGCCAGATGCGGGAAACCTGGCAACGCGCTTCCCGCAGGCTTCGGGCGTTCAGGCGCGGTTGATTGTGTCGGGGGCATAGGAGTTGGGATCCCCGGCTTTGGCCGGCCCGGTGGTCTTCCAGCCAAAACCGGGATTCCAAACCGAGCTGCTGGAGCTCGCGACCCAAAATGAGAGTCGCTGGCGCGCGATTTGGGCTTGCTTCATCCGCGCCAAGCCGATTTCCTTCCCCGCAAGAAAACCGGTTCAGCGATTCAACTCTGCACAGAATGAACAAACCTATGGCCAAGACACCCCTTCGCATCGGCATGATCGGCTACGGCTTCATGGGCCGGGCCCACAGCAACGCTTACCGCAAGGTCGGCAACTTCTTCGACCTCGAGCACGAGTGCGTCCTCCAGGCCGCCTGCGCGCGGAATGAGGCGAACATCAAGGCCTTCGCCGCCAGGTGGGGCTACGCGTCCATCGAGACCGACTGGCGCAAGCTCATCGCCCGCGACGACATTGATCTCGTGGACATCTGCGTGCCGAACGATCTGCACGCCGAGATCGCCACCGCCGCCGCCAAGGCCGGCAAGATGATCCTCTGCGAAAAACCGCTCGCCATGAATGGCCCGCAAGGACGCAAGATGGTCGAGGTCGTCGAGAAGGCCAAAGTGCCGAACATGGTCTGGTACAACTACCGTCGCGTTCCCGCCGTCACGCTTGCCAAGCAGCTCATTGACGAAGGCAAACTCGGAAAGATTTTCCACTACCGCGCGAAGTTCCTTCAGGATTGGACCATCAGCCCCGAACTGCCACAAGGCGGCGCCGGCCTCTGGCGGCTCGACGTGAAGGCCGCCGGCAGCGGCGTCACCGGCGACCTCCTCGCGCACTGCATTGACACGGCGCTCTGGCTGAACGGTCGCATCGAAAAGGTCAACGCCATGACTGAGACCTTCATCAAGGAGCGCAAGCACAACCTCACCGGCAAGGTCGAGAAGGTGGGCATTGACGACGCGTGCGCGCTCCTGGCGCGGTTTGGCAACGGCTCGCTCGCCACGTTCGAGTCCACGCGCTACGCCCGCGGCCACAAGGCGCTCTACACCTTCGAGATCAACGGCGAGCACGCCAGCATCTTCTGGGATTTGCACGACCTGCATCGCCTCCAGTATTTCGATCACCGCGACCCGGGCAACGTGCGCGGCTGGCGGAGCATCCATGTGAGCGATGGCGACCAGCCCTACATGAAGAACTGGTGGGTACCGGGCTTGCAAATCGGTTACGAACACAGCTTCGTCCACCAGGTGGCGGACTTCATCAAAGGCATCGAGACTGGCAAACCCGCCGGGCCGACCTTCCGCGATGCGCTGGAAACCCAGTTCGTCTGCGACGCGGTGCTCAAGTCGGCCAAGACCCAGCGGTGGGAGAAGGTCGCGAAGTAGTCAATGGCAGCGGTCGGAAGACCGTTATCTCCTTTTGCAGGCGACATTGGGGACGTTCTGCCGGAAGTGGCGTTGAAGTGCCGCACTCGAAATGCTGGCGCGACGACTGGGCTTCACGTGTCCCGAATGGAGAAGCCAACCTGCAACGGGCGGTTTGCGGACGCTTTGGCAGGTTTGCATGGGGGGTGCGGCGCGAGTTGCAGAACTGCCGAAGTTGCACAATCCTTTCCCCCAATGAATCTATCCATGAAGACTATCGGCTCGTTGACACTGATCAGTTGGCTGGCCGCGGCGATTACCTTGGTGGCGGCGGCGGTGGACACCAGCAAGCTCCCACCCGCTTCCAACCAGAAGGGCTTGACTTACGCCAAAGACATCAAGCCCATCTTTGACAAGTCCTGTGTGCGCTGTCACGGCGCCGAAAAGCCCAAAGCCGGCTTGCGCCTGGATGGACTCGAAGGCGCGCTCAAGGGCACGCAACAGCACAAGGTCATCAAGACGGGCGACAGCGCGCAGAGCTCGCTGGTCCACAGCGTGGCCCGTGTGGGGGACGAGGATAATTGGATGCCGCCGGTCGGGAACCGGGCGGGCATCGGACCGTTGACGAAGGAACAGGTCGGGTTGATCCGGGCGTGGATTGACCAAGGCGCGAAGTAGCTTTGCACCCCCGCCCTTTGCAGCCCCGGCTCATGCTGTGACTGGCTTATTTCCCGGGCGGTGATTTCAACAACTCGGCGAGGTTGTAGTGCGTGTAGCGGGTGTGGCTGGCGACGTTCTGGCTGTCGGCGTTGGCCACCCAGAAATCCAGCGTGTCCGGCGCGAAGAGGACCGAGTGGATGTTCGAGTTCATCGCCACCGGACGGTCCATCAGTCGCCGCGCCTTCTCGTCGTCGAAGTTCCCGTAGCCTTCTTTCACCCGCGCGGCCAGTTTCTCATAGCGGTCGCCGGCGGAAAGCAGCACGGCGTCCTCGACCGGATGCGGCAGGAGTGGATGGGACGCTCCCGGCAGGACGACCTCGAACTTGTCCGGTGTGGCGGCGATGCCCACGGCCGTGTGCGCCTTGCCGTCGGCGACCACGTAGTAATACTCGCATGTTCGTGGTCCCCGGCGCATGATCTCCACGGCTTCATCCAGCGTGGACGCCTTCTCCATGACTTCACGGACCAACTGCGCCATCGGTTTGCCCTGCCACTTGCCTTCGCCACGTCCGCCCATTTCGCCGATGGAGATGTGTTTCTCATTCATCGCGGTGACCGAGCCCACAAAACCCGCGTAGCTGACATTCGCCCAAGCATGGCCGTAATCCGGTTGATGAATGATCACCACGGCGTTGGGCTCCAAGCCAACGCCTTTCATGTAATCCAAAATGCGTCCGTGGTAGATGCGGCCGCCGGTAGTCGCCTTGCCGAACAGTGCGAAGCCACTGCAATGAAACAGTTCCGGGAAGATGTTCGCCAAACGCATCTCCTGCCGCTCCATGCCCGCGGCGTCGCCCATGGCGTCCATCTCCGCAAGGTAACGCGGGTCCATGAACGGTTGCACCGCCGCCTGGGCCCGCTCGATTTCGCCGAAGAACCAGTTGCCCTTCTCGAACGAACTGCCGACGCCCACGCCGTAGAGAATGCGGTCCACCAGATTCCGCACGCCTTGGCGCATGAGGGTTCCGTGCTGCCGGCCCATTTCCTCGGGGGTGCCTTTCAGGAACAACACACGGGTGTCGTCAATGATCTCCAGACGGCCCTGTCCTTCCGTGGCGACGACCCTGCGCTCGCCGCGCGCCGGACCGAGCGTCGGCGTCTTCACGTTCAGCAGCGACAGCGCCGAGGGGATGAAGCGGGCCAGGTGCGACACGGCGACGGTTTCGATCTTCTCATCCGGCTTGGCCACGAGCTTCCACTTCTCCGCCGGGCATTCTTTGGCCAACAGCAGGTCCCGAAACTCCGCCACCACCCGCAGACCCTTGCCATCCTCGAAGCGGACCCGCGCCGGAAGTTGATCGCTATTCCGCAGCCACAGCCGCAACTCGCCCGCCGGCAGCTTGCCTGAATCCACGAGAGAGGGTCGCGCCTTCACGTGCAGCACCTGACACGGCGTTTCGGCGACGGTTTCCGGCGGAAGCTCTTCCACGTTCAAGGCCAGCAGGGCGGCGATCAGCGCCCAACGGGAAACGGGCAGTCGAAAAGGTGGGAGTTGAGTGTTGTCCAATTGGTTGGGCAAGGCCGAAAAACGTGGCACACCCGGTTTGCCGATCACGCCGAACTTCTTGGCCGGCGAATAAATCCATATCTCGCCGCGATCGCGGGCCACAGTCAGCGGCAACTTCTCAATGTCCGTCGCCAAGCGCAGGCGATCCGGCGCTTCGAAGGCGAAATGCACCGTGCGGCTGGCGATGCCCTTGGGTGCGCCTTGAGCTTCGGTCACAACTAACTGGCCAGACAGAGCCAGCGCCTGTCGCGGGTTCGCTGGCTCAACGACATCGGCCAACTTGAGCAGTGTGCGCCCCAAGGCGCGCTTGGGCGTGGGGAAGAGCGCGGCGGCAATCAGGCACGCGATCACCGCCAGCACGCCGAGGGGGATCAAGATGCGGAGCAACCATTTTCTTGCAGGGGTCATAACAGTTTCATGCGGAAGCTGCGGGTCGCAGGGCAGGGGCGGTCACGCACGATCCGCTGGAGTGCGGCATGGGGCAACATGACGTTCCCGGGCGCGGACAAGGAGTTCGTGGCTTCATTCGGGTGCGAACATATTCCTTACAGTGATGACGGTAAAGTCCCGTCGTCGCCGGCGCCGCCGTCGAGCGGATGACATGTTCCCACAATCTTGAATCATCTCCTCGCCCGCCCTTGAAGCGGGCTGATTCTCTGCGGCATCATTCTTGTCCAACCCACCGCGCCGATGCCGCCTTGAGGCGCGGCTGCAGGCAGGATTCCGTGATCCTCGCGCTGGCGATGAAAGGCAGGCAACGGCTTCTCCGCTGACCCTGAGAAAACCCGAAGGAACTGTGGCAAGGACAGGTCCGGTCGGTTAGACTTAAAGGCATGATGACATGGGTTGCCCCGGAGAAGCGGGGTTTGCGGCGTCCTGGAGTAACCAGGGTGGGAACGATCGAATTACTGGCAGCGAGGGAATGGCTCGTGGCGCAAGGTGAACGCGTTGGCAGGCGAGCGCCTGCTTGCCAGGACGCCCTATCTTCAGTGGTAGCGAGGGTTCTCCCTTTCCCCGAGGGGAAAGGTTGGGGGAAGAGTTCTCCGAAGGCTTCTCCCCCTGAATCTTTGAACCGTAGCGGCGACTCGGTTGGGCGCCGCAAGCTCTTGGAGGAGGAAAAAGGCGGCGCTTTACCGAGACGCCGCTACGCCAAGTTTCAGGGGCATAGCAAGGCTCCGTTCCATCCGAATTGGCGACTCTCCTGCGTGCGCCGGATTCTGGTTTGTCTCGGTCTCCTATCCGCTCTGGGCTTTGGCCAAGTCACGGCGCCCGCCCAGTCCATCTTGCGGGAGGTGTGGGAGGGCATCTCTGGCAATGCGGTCAGCGATCTCACCAGTTCGCCGGACTATCCCAATCGCCCGACCTCGACCAACTACGTGAGCGACTTCTTCGAGGCACCGACGGATGTCTTGGACAACTACGGCCAGCGCATGCACGGCTACATCAAGCCGCCGGTCACGGGCAATTACACGTTTTGGATCGCCAGCGACGACGGCAGCGAGCTGTGGTTGAGCACGGATTCAAACCCGGCCAACCAGCGCCTTATCGCTTCGGTCGTGGGTTGGACCTCGCCCCGGGAGTGGACCAAGGAGGCCAACCAGCAATCCGCTCCAATCTCCCTGACTGCCGGTAACTACTATTACATCGCCGCGCTCCAGAAGGAGGGTGGCGGCGGGGACAACCTCGCCGTGCGTTGGTTGCGGCCCGATGGGCTCGACGAAGGGCCCATTCCTGCGACTCACCTGGTGCCGTATGGCGTCGCGCTCACCGCCCCGGTGATCACGGCGCACCCCACCAACACCACCGCGATCGAGGGGGAGTTCGCCACCTTCCGCGTCCAACTCAACAACCCCGTCATGGTGTATTACCGCTGGCAGCGCAATGAAGTGGACATCCCGGGCGGGACGGCCGCCGTGCTGGACTACGGGCCGATCAAGCTGGCCGACCAGAACGCCCGGTTTCGGGTGATCGCGACCAACTCCCTCGGCAGCGCCACAAGCAGCACCGCTTACCTCACGGTGCAGCCGGACACGGTCAAGCCCCGGCTCGACAGCGCTCGCAACGAGGGGCAAACGCGGGTCATGGTACGGTTCAGCGAGGCAGTTTCGGCCGCGAACGCCCTCCAGGCAGCCAACTACAAGCTCGATCGCGGTCGCAGCGTGGTGGCGGCCGCCTACGGCAGCGATCAGCGAACCATTTTCCTGACCACCTCTACGTTGACCTACGGCGAAACCTATACCCTGACGGTCAACGGCATATCCGATCAGGCGGCGTCGCCGAATTTCATCGAACCGGATTCCACGATTCAGTTCACGGCCTGGGAGTACGTGCCGCAGGACATCGGTTCGCCTACGAACTCCGGGAGCACCGTGGTTGTGACGAACGGGCTGGATGTCACAGGGAGCGGAACAACCCTCGGGGGGAGCAGCGACCAGTTTCACTTCGCGTGGGTCGAGCGGGCCGGCGACTTCGATTTCGAGACCCGCGTTGCCAGTGTCACGGTTTCCGATCCGTTCCTGCAGGCGGGGCTGATGGCGCGCTCCACACTGGATGCCAACGCCCCATTCGCCGGCGTCTTCACCTCGTCCGTTCAACTCGGTTGTTTCTTCGAATCGCGCGGCACGGCGGGGGCGACGTCCGTCACCACGGCACCGCGAGGCGGGTTCCCAGCAAACTATCCCTACACCTGGCTGCGGCTGCGCCGGAGCGGCAGCTTGTTCACGGGATTCGGCAGCTTCGATGACCAGGTCTGGACGCAGCTTGGGTCGGTGACGATTTCAGGACTGCCCAACACGCTCTATTTGGGCGTGGCGGTCTGCGCGGAAGACCCGACCAAAACCGCGACGGCGCAATTCCGCGATCTTGGTCCTACCCGCAACACAACGACCGGGACGCAGCGCTCGTCCAAGGAGCCAATCGGCCCGTCGAGTCGGGCCACGGGCATGATCTTCAGCGAGATCATGTATCACCCGGCATCGCGGGCGGATGGCCGCAATCTGGAGTTCATCGAACTGCACAACGCGCGCTCCGTGTTTGAAGACCTGACCGGGTGGCGGCTCGCGGGCGACATCGAATTCACGTTTCCGCCTGGCTTCAAGCTGCAGGCCGGCGAGACGGTGGTGGTGGCCGCCGCGCCGAATGACGTGCGGACTGTGTATGGCATCACCAACGTGCTCGGCCCCTATTCTGGCAATCTGCCAAACGACGGCGGCCGGGTTCAGTTGCTCAACAACGGCGGGGCGATCCGGCTGGACGTTGAGTATTCGGATCAACCCCCCTGGCCGGCGGCGGCGGATGGCGCCGGGCACTCGCTGGTGCTGGCCCGGCCCAGCTATGGCGAGGGCGATGTGCGCGCCTGGGCGGCCAGCGAGCAGCGCGGCGGCTCGCCGGGGGAACTCGATCCCACCGTGCCCGCGCCCCAGACCAGTGTCGTCATCAATGAGTTCTTGGCGCATACCGATGATCCCGTCTTCGATTTTGTGGAGCTATACAATCGCTCGAACACGCGCGTGGACCTTTCCGGTTGTGTGCTGACCGATGACCCAACCACAAACCGCTTCCGGATTCCGGACGGCACGTTTATTGAGGCCCGCGGCTTTCTGGCTTGGGATCAAAACCAGCTTGGGTTCGCTTTGGATGCGGCGGGAGAGACGATTTTCCTGATCAGTGCCGACAACGCGCGTGTGCTGGATGCCATTCGCTTTGGCGGCCAGCAGAATGGCGTGTCCAGCGGGCGTTCGCCGGATGGGGCAGACACGATTCGCCGCCTGACCACCCCCACGCCTGGCGCCGCCAACGCCAAATGGCGGATCGAGGACATCGTCATCAACGAGTTGATGTTCAACCCGATTACCCACGACGACAACGACGAATATGTGGAGTTGCACAATCGCAGCGACGCGGCGGTGGACCTGGGCGGTTGGCGGTTCGTGGAGGGGATTGACTTCACGATACCGGACGGGACCACGCTGTCCCCGGGCGGTTTTCTGGTCGTGGCGAAGAATGTGGCGCGGTTGCTGTCCAATTACACGAACCTCAACACTGCCAACACGGTGGGCAACTACGGCGGCGTCCTGCGGAACAGCGGCGAGCGGCTCGCCCTGGCCAAACCGGACTGGGTCGTGAGTACGAACAATTCCGGGGTCGTCACCACGAACCGGATCTTCATCGTGGTGTCAGAAGTCACCTATTCCGATGGCGGTCGCTGGGGGCTCTACGCGGACGGTGGCGGGTCGAGCTTGGAGTTGATTGATCCGCGCGGCGATCTGCTCCGCCCGTCGGATTGGGCCGACAGCGACGAGACGGCCAAGGCGCCGTGGACCACCGTGGAATTCACCGGCACGGTGGACAACGCCAACGGCACGGCCAACCGCCTCCGCATCGGGTCATTGGGCGGCGGCGAATGTCTGGTGGACGATGTGGAAGTGTTTCGCACGGGGTTCGCCAACGTGTTGACGAACGGGACCTTCGAGGCCGGCGCCGCAGGTTGGTTGTTCAGCGGCAACCACAGCACCTCCAGCGTTCAAAACACGGGCGCGGCCAGCGGCACCTATTGCCTCCGGTTGCGCGCTCAGGGGGACGGGGATACCGGGCCCAACTCCATCCGCACGACACTCAGTTCGACGATTCCAAACGGCGCTACCACGACCATTCGCGCCAAGGTCCGCTGGTTGGCCGGCTGGCCGCAGGTGTTGTTCCGGCTGCATGGCAACGGGCTGGAACTTGCGGCGAACATGACCGTGCCGCGCAACCTCGGCACCCCCGGCTTGCCCAACAGCCGCCGCGTGGCCAATGCCGGCCCGGCCATCTACGACGTCAAGCATGAGCCTGCGGTGCCCGCCGCCAATGAGCAGGTCCGCGTCACCTGCCGCTTTTCGGACACGGATGGCCTCTCGTTGGTCCGCGTGCGGTATCGCGTGGACCCGAGTTCCACCCTGTCGAACATCACGATGCGGGACGATGGCACCCAAGGCGACGAAGTGGCTGGCGACGGTATCTATACGGCGCTGCTGGCCGGGCGCAGCGCGGGCAGTCTGGTGGCGTATCGCATCACGGCTACGGACAACGCCAGCCCGTCCGTGACCTCCACTTTTCCCGCGCTCGCCCCGGCCGAGGAGTGCCTGATTCGTTGGGGAGACGAGGTGCCATTCGGCACCTTTGCGCACTATCATCTTTGGTTCACCCAAGCCACGGGCAACGCCCGGCAGAACGCATTGGACAACACCTACCGCGATTCCACGCTGGTCTATCGCAATCACCGCGTCATTTACAACACCGGCTTCCGCGACAAGGGCAGCCCCTATCACGGCGGCTCGGGCGACATCGCGGCGACGACACCGAAGGACGATCCGCTGTTGGGCGCCAATGACCGCGTATTCGCTTCCACGGGCAATGGCGGCTCGGAGGCCACGGGCATCCGCAGCCAGCTCGCCGCGTGGTACGCGCAGCAACTGGGCATCCCGTATCTCCACGCCCATTACATGCGCCTCTACTTCAACGGCAGCCTGTTCCGCTCCGACATCATGGAGGACTTGGAGCAGCCAAACCACGACTTTGCGGAACGCTGGTTCCCCGTTGCCGAGGAAGGCGACCTCTACAAAGTTTCGGTCTGGTTCGAGTTCAACGACGACAACGTGGGCTTCCAAGCCACCGGGGCCACGATTCAGTCGTTCACGACCACCGGCGGCCAATACAAGCTCGCCCGTTACCGCTGGAATTGGCAGCGCCGCTCAAATGACGGCGACGCCAACAACTTCGGCCAGTTCTTCGATCTCGTGTCGGCCGTGAACGACACGTCGGCAACCTACGTGGACCGCGTGCTGAATTTGAGCGACATGGAGCAATGGATGCGGGTGTTCTGTTACGACTTCGCCATGGGCAATTGGGACGCGTGGACCTACAACGTGGGCCAGAACATGTTTCTCTATCGCCCGGCGGGCAAGCGATGGGTGCTGCTGCCGTGGGACATTGATTTCGTCTTCGGCCTCGGCGACGGCACCTCGGGAACGGTTCGGGGCGGCCAGGACAATACCATGAACCGCGCCTACAACAACGCCGCCTTCCAGCGCATGAACTGGCGCGCCTACCAGGACACAGTGAACGGACCGTTCCTCCCTCAGAACTTCCAGCCGCAGATTGACGCGCGGCGCTCGGTGCTGTTGAAAAACGGCGTTTCTGGTCTGACCGCGCCCACAGCCATCACCTCTTGGATCAACGCCCGGCGAAGCTACATCCAAGGCCAGATCAATACCGCCGATGCCCCGGTTTTCACGTTGATTACGAACAGTGGCAACGATTTCACCAACGCCACCCCCACCGTGCTGCTCACCGGCAGCGCCCCCTTCGCCATCGCCACCATTGAGGTCAACGGCGTGCCGTATCCGCTCACTTGGGCGTCCACGCGCCTGTTCCGTTTCAACCTGCCGCTGACGCAGGTGACCAATACCTTTGTGCTCGTCGGCAAAGACCGGCTTGGCAACCCCGTCCCCGGCGCGCAGACCAACATCACCATCACCTATTTCGGCGAGGTGCCGCGGGTGCAGGACCACGTCGTCATCAACGAGGTCCACTACAACCCGCCGCCTTCGGAGCCGAACAGCAGTTTCATCGAGCTGTTCAACCGCTCCGCCACCACGCCCTTTGACTTGAGCGGCTTCCGCCTGCAAGGGCTAAGCTACACCTTCCCATCCGGCGCGGTCATCGCCCCGGGCGCCTACTGGGTGCTGGTTTCCGACCGGGCGGGCTTTGACGCGAAATACGGTGGCGTGTCGGTCTTCGACGTGTTCCCCGGCGGTTTGGACAATGACGGCGAACGTTTGGCGCTGATCAAGCCCGGGGAAACGCCCGGCACGGACTTGGTGGTCAGCGACCTGCGCTACTGGCCGCGCCTGCCGTGGCCAACCAATGCCGCCGACCTCGGCCCCTCGCTGCAACTTATTGACCCGGCCCAGGGCGCCTGGCGCGTGGGCAATTGGGCGACGACCGCGACCAACAACGCGAACCGCACCACGCCGGGCCGCAGCAACGCAGTCGCGCAAACCCTCGCGCCCTTCCCGCCGGTCTGGATCAACGAAGTCCAACCTTACAATCTCAGCGGCCCCGTGGACGGTGCCGGTGATCGTGATCCGTGGGTCGAGCTCTACAACGCCGGCACGAACGCCGTGGACCTGTCCGGGCTTTATCTCACCCACACTTACACGAACCTCACGCTCTGGGCGTTCCCCGCCGGCACCGTGCTGGACGCCGGCGCGTTCCTCGTGATCTGGACCGACGGGGAACCCGGCGAGACGCGGCCAGGCGAACTTCACACCAACTTCCGCCTGGACCCCACGTCCGGCGCCATTGCCCTGTGCCGCCTGCAAGGCTCGCCACTGACTCCAGCGGTCGTGGACTACCTGGAGTACGACCAGCTCTCCGCCGGGCGCAGTTTTGGTTCGTATCCAGACGGCGAACCGCGCCAGCGGCAGCCCTTCGTCCACGCCACACCGGGCGTGGCCAACGATCCCGAGATGCCGCCGGTCACGGTGCGCATCAACGAATTCATGGCCGGCAACACCCGCACCCTTGCCGACCCGGCCGACAACGACTACGACGACTGGTTCGAACTCTACAACTCGGACACGAATGAAGTGGACCTGTCTTCCTACACGCTTACGGACAATCTCGAAAACCCCACCAAGTACCGCGTGCCTGCGGGAACGCGCATCCCGGCGGGCGGGTTTCTGCTGGTTTGGGCGGATGAGGAAACCGGCCAGAACGCGCCCGGCCGCGACTTGCACGTGAACTTCAAGCTTTCGTTGGGTGGCGAGGCCCTAGGCCTCTTCGCGCCTGACGGCTCCGTGGTGGACGCCTTCGACTTTGGCCAGCAGACCAACGACGTCAGCATGGGCCGCTTCCCGGACGGCGCGGACCTGCCGCTGTATTTCCTGACCACCCCGTCGCCGCGAGCGCCCAACATCCTGGCCGGCGGGAACCGGCTGCCAGTCATCACGGCCATCCCCAATCAACTGATCGCCGAAGGCGCGTTGCTCACCTTCGTCGCCCAAGCTTCCGACCCCGACGCGGGCCAGACGGTGCGGTTCAGCCTCGATGCCGACGCGCCTCCCGCTGCGTGGATTCACGAAGTCACCGGGGAATTCCGGTGGACTCCGGACGAAGCCGACGGTCCGGGCCGGTTCACATTTGGCGTGCGTGCCACGGACGATGGTTCGCCCCCGCGCTCGGCCGTGGCGCGGGTCACGGTTGACGTGACCGAAGTCAACCATCCGCCCACGCTCGATCCCATCCCGGATCAGTTCGTGGACCAAGGCGCGCAACTGGTGCTGCAACTGACCGCCACTGATCCCGACCTGCCGCCCAACAACCTGCTATATACCCTCGATCCCGGCGCCCCTGAGGGCATGAGCGTTACGCCACAAGGGCGACTGACCTGGACGACCGATGAAACTTTGGGTGGTGGCGAGTTCATGATCAGCGTCCGCGTTTCGGATCAGGGCACGCCGCCCTACTCGGACAGCCGCGCCTTCAAAGTGTCCGTCGTCGAAGTGCCCAGCCCACCGGTTCTGCCGATCATTCCACCGCAGTTCGTGAACGAGGGCGAACTGTTCCATTTCACTGTCAGCGCCTCTGATCCCGACCAACCCCCCGGCCCGCTGCGCTTCAGCCTGGAGAGCGCCCCGGTCGCGGCGCGCATTGACCCGGACACCGGCGAAATCACCTGGCTTACGACCGAAACCGACGGTCCGACCAACGCGATCTTTGTCGTCCGCGCCACGAAGCTGAATGCGCCGACGCTGAGCGCGGCCCGCACGTTCAGCGTGATTGTGCAGGAAATCAACCAACCGCCCGTGATTTTGGCGCTCTCGCCGCAGCTTGTTCGGGAAGGCCAGACGCTGGCCGTGCGGGCCATCGCCCAGGACGCCGACCTGCCGTCGCAGGTTTTGGTGTTCGACTTTCCGTCCGACCCACCGGCGGGCATGACCATTGACCGCGAGACGGGCTGGATCGTGTGGCCGGTGCCGCCGGATCGGGGCGCGGGTGTGGAAGAGATCCTCGTGCGCGTGACCGACGATGGGCCGGGAGCGTTGAGTGCAACGCAGCTTCTCCAAGTCACCGTCCAACCCCAGCCGCACGTTGTTTTCAACGAAATCATGTATCGGCCTGCGGCGGTGGGGGCCGAGTTCATTGAATTGTGCAACAACTCCACCAACACCACTGAGTCGCTGAGTGGCTTGACCCTGACGGGCAGCAATCTCTCCTTCACGTTCCCGCAGGGCAGCCAACTGGCGCGGGGCTTGTTGGTTCTGGGGGCCCCCACCGGGGGGGCGTTTGAGCCCCCCCACGGCCTGGGCCTGCCCGTGGCCGGCGTGTGGACCGGGACGCTCGGCGTCGGAGCGGACTGGTTGCGCCTGACCCGCACGCGCTCCGATCAGTCCGTTGAGCTTCTCGATGAAGTCCGTTACGAAGCCGCCACGCCCTGGCCCGGCGCCGCCAACGGCGACGGCGCATCGCTGCAACTTCTTGATCCGGCACAGGACAATCGCCGCGTCGCTAACTGGACGGCCGTTCCGCCGGAGATCCCCGGCCAGCCGCGCGGGCTGGTGGTGATGACCAACCTCTGGCGCTATCACCAGTTGGGCCAGGACCTGGGCACGGCTTGGCGTGAGCCGGCGTATGACGACGCCCTGTGGCCGCAGGGCCCCGCGTTGCTCTACGTCGAGGACGCGGCCTTGAGCTCTCCGAAGAACACGCCGCTGACCCTCGGCCCGATGACCTACTACTTCCGCACCAAGTTCACTTACACCGGTCCCACGCTGGGCGTGCGGCTCAACGCCCGGCTCATGGTGGACGACGCCGCCATCGTTTATCTTAACGGCAAGGAACTGCTTCGCCTGGGCTTCAATCCCGAAACGCAGGTCGTTTTCGGCACCCCGGCGGACCGCCTCGTCGGAGACGCCGCCCTCGAAGGCCCGTTCTCCATCCAAGGCGAGTTCTTGCGCTACGGTGAGAACACACTCACCGTCGAGGTGCATCAGAACAACTCCAGCAGCAGCGACGTCGTCTGGGGCATGGACCTGGCCGTCGAGTCTCTCGCCGCGCCCTTCACGCCCGGCAAGGCCAATTCGGTGGCCACGCCATTGCCGGCGTTCCCGCCGCTGTGGCTCAATGAGGCGCTCACCCTGAATACGTCCGGCGTCTTCGACAACGCCGGCGAACGCGAACCGTGGATCGAGTTGCTCAACGCCGGCCCGCTGCCGGTCGCGCTGGATGGTTGGTATTTGACAGACTCGCTCACGGATCTTACGCGCTGGGCCTTCCCGGCTGGTTTCGCCTTGTGGGGTTCGGAGTGGTTCGTCCTTTGGGCCGACGGGCAGCCGCACCAAACGGTGGGCGACGACCTTCACGTGAACTTCCGGTTGGCCAACCAGCGCACGCTCGCGCTGGTCCGCGCGCAACCCGGCGGCCCGGCGGTGGTGGATTACCTCACCATCCCGACGCTGGCCAGCGACACGTCCCTGGGCGCGCTGGTGGATGGCCAAGCTTTCACCCGGCGCGTGTTGCCGTCTCCAACGCCCGGTGCGCCAAACGCCGCCGTTCCCATTCCGGAACTCAGACCCTTGGGTGATCTGACCGCCGGCCACATTGCGTTTGCATGGGCCACGGTTCCCGGCTTCCGCTACCGTGTGGAAGCTACCGGTGACCTCGTCGGACAGCCGTGGGAAACGGTGGGCGAACAGATTGCCCCCGGTGAAGCGCTGGTCTTTAACGTTCCGGCGCGCGATCTTCGGCAGTTTTATCGCGTGGTCCTTCCTTAATCCACCCGTCGAACTTGAGTCCATCGGTCAGGCCCGCTAGCTTGCGCGCCAATGAACACAGGTTTGTCGGAGCAGGTGCAGGCCACGGCGGCATGGGTCAAGACCCTGCGCGAGGAAATCGCGGGCGTCATCGTGGGTCAGGAGCAACTGATTGATCGGTTGCTCGTCGGGTTGCTGGCGAACGGCCACGTCCTGCTGGAAGGCGTGCCCGGCCTGGCCAAAACGCTTTCCGTGCGCGTGCTGGCGGCGGCGATTCAGGCCAGCTTTCACCGCATCCAGTTCACGCCCGACCTGTTGCCCGCCGACATCGTAGGCACGCTCATTTACAGTCCGCAGGACGGCAAATATCACGCCACCAAAGGGCCGGTCTTCGCCAACTTCGTGCTGGCCGACGAAATCAACCGCGCGCCGGCCAAGGTGCAATCGGCGTTGCTCGAAGCCATGCAGGAACGCCAGGTCACCCTCGGCGGCGAAACCCTGCCCTTGCCGTCGCCGTTCCTCGTGCTCGCCACGGAGAACCCCATTGACCAGGAAGGCACGTATCCGCTCCCCGAGGCGCAGGTGGATCGCTTTATGTTCAAGGTGTTGCTGGACTATCCGGCGTTCGACGAAGAGCGGCGCATCCTGGATCGCATGGCGTTCACCGCGCCGGAAATGCGCATCAAGCCGGTCATCGGGCTGGAGGAGATCTTCCGCACCCGCAAGCTGGTGGATCAGATTCACGTGGACGACAAGGTGCGCGATTACATCGTCCACGTGGTCTTCGCCACCCGCAAGCCGGAGCAATACAAGCTCGACGTGAAACACTTCATCCAGTTCGGCGCGTCGCCGCGGGCCACGATCTACCTGACGTTGGCGGCCCGGGCCTGGGCGCTGTTGCAGGGCCGCGCCTACGTCACGCCGGAAGACGTGAAGAGCATCGGCCCGGACGTGCTCCGCCACCGCATCATCCTCACCTACGAAGCCGAGGCCCAGGCGGTGACGACGGACGCGATCATCCGCAAGGTGTTCAATGCGGTGCCAGTGCCATGATGCAAAACCCGAGATTCGAAATCCGAAATCCGAAACAAGCTCGAATTCCGAATATCGAAACCCCGCGCGCCAAGACCTAACCATGCCGCCCCTCTGGCCACTCCCCATGAACCTACCCAAGGATTCAAAGCGCCCAAGGATTCCTCGCCAATCCCTGAACGTTTTGAATCCCTGGAAACCCAAGCCCGGGTTCAAGGGTTCAAAGCGGGAACTTGCTGGGCGAAATCTATTCACGAACCTCCCCGTCTGGAGTCCCGGCTTAAGCCGGTTCGGCGTGCCGCGTGGCTCGGTTGCGGCAACGGCTGAAGCCGGGACTCCAAACGGCGGAAGCCGGCTCTGGAACGCACAAACCGGCAGGACAAATTCGTGTTGCATTTGCACCACGAAACTTTCCAGCTTGGACGTCGGGAGGTTCAGGGCGAGAGACGGGTTCCCGTGCATGCCGCCGACTCAGGGCGACTGCTGCTCATTTTCGGATTTCGACCGTCGGCAGCGTTTCGGGCTTTGGCTTTCGAGATTCGGATTTGTTTCGGATTTCGGATTTCGAGCTTCGGATTTGCCCACATGACTCTCTCCGAACTCCTCGAAACCGTCCGCCGCGTCGAGGTGCGCACCAACCGCCTGGTCAACGACACCATGGTGGGCGCGTACCTCAGCCATTTCCGTGGGCGGGGCATGGACTTCGAGGAACTCCGCGAATACATCCCCGGCGACGACGTGCGGGACATTGACTGGAACGTCACGAACCGGATGGGCCGCCCGTTTGTAAAGCGGTATCGCGAGGAACGCGAATTGGCCGTGGTGCTCGCCCTGGATGTCTCGGCCTCTTCGGCCTTCGGTTCGGCGGAGCGGACCAAGCGGGAATTCGCCACAGAGATCGCGGCGACGCTCGCGTTCTCCGCCACCCGCAGCAGCGACAAGGTGGCGTTGCTGTTGTTCTCCGATCAGGTGGAGCTTTATTTGCCACCGCGCAAAGGCCGCCGCCACATCTTGCGGCTTATTCGGGAGATGCTTTCGCTCCAGCCGCGGCGCGTGGGCACGGACATCCCGGCGGCGCTCACGTTCCTCAATCACGTCCTGCATCGGCGCGCGATCGTCTTTCTGCTGACGGATTTCCTGCACAGCTTCGGCACCCCACCGCCCGAGGGCCTTGACCCCGACAGCGTGCCGCCGCGCGTCCCGCCGGCAGAACCAGTTTCTTCAGTCGAATACGGAACAGGCAGCGGGACGCATGGCAGCACGCTGTCGCACACGCGCGACGTCATCCAGGAAATCGGCCTGACAAATTCGCGGCACGACTTGGTGTGCGTCCACTTGCATGACCCGCGCGAAAGCGTGCTGCCGCCGGCGGGGTTGCTGACCATCGAAGACGCCGAAACGGGCGAGTTGCTAGAACTGGACTCGAACCGTGCCGGCGTGCGGCATCTGTTCGCGCGCACCAACGCCGACCGGCTCGCGGCGCTGGATCGCGCCCTGAGCCAGGCGGGTGTGGACACGTTGCGCTTGGGGACCACTGAGCCATTTGCCCATACGCTGCAACGGTTCTTTGAACTTCGACGGGGCAGGAGGCGCGGATGAAGAGTGGGCCGCCCCTCGTAGGACAGGCTTCCAGCCTGTCTCCAACTTCAAGAAGCGCTTTCTGGGCGCGGCAGGTCAAGGGGTGGCGGGCGCGCGGATTCGCCAAACGTGATCGGGATAAATTTGGAGACAGGCTGGAAGCCTGTCCTACGAGGGGCGGCGCGCCAAGCGCGAAATGCTTGGGCTGGGCGTTGCTGTTGGTCGCGCTCGGGGCGCACGCTCAACGGACCAACGACATCCCGCCATTGCGTCCGCCGCATCCCGAGTTGCCGCCCAGGTTTTGGGAGCAGCACGGCTCGTGGATTGTGCTGTTGACCTGCCTGCTGCTGGCCTTGGCTGCTTATGCCGTTTGGCGCTGGCGGCGACCCAAACCGCTGGTGATCGTGCCAATCGAGGTTCAGACGCGTCAGGAATTGGAACGCCTCCGATCCGAACCCGAGAACGGCAGGACGCTGAGTCTGGTGTCACGTTGCGTGCGCCGATACGTGGCCGTCGCCTTTCGTTTGCCCGTCGGCGAATTCACGACCGCCGAGTTCTGCCGTGCCGTGGCCTGCCAGCCTGAGATCGGCCCCGAATTGACGGAGGCACTGTGCAACTTTTTGCGTCAATGCGACGAACGCAAGTTCGCGCCGGCGCCGCCCGCGCCACCGCTGGGCGCAGTGGAACGCGCCGCAAAGTTGGTCGAACAAGGCGAGGCGAGGCGCGAAGCGATGCGCCGGGCCGCTGTTGGTCCCAGCGACCGCTCGAATCAAAGCGCATGAACGGCCAGTTCGAGTTTCAACATCCCTGGGTGCTGGCGCTGTTGGCGCTGCTGCCGGTGTACGCCTTTCTGTGCGGGCGGGCGGGCAAGCACGCGGCGCTGCGCTTTCCCAGCGCCGACATCGCGCGGGCGGCCGGGGCCGCGGCGCGGGCGGCGGCGGGACGCTTGCTGCTATTTCTGCGCTTGCTCACCGTCGCGCTGGTCATCGGAACGCTCGCCGGTCCACGCTTCGCCAACAACCGCACCGAAACGCAGGCCAGCGGCGTGGACATTATGCTTGCGCTTGATTTGTCATGGTCCATGGCGGCGCTGGACATGAGTGGGCCGAACGAGCGCGTGTCGCGGTTCGACATCGCCGCCGAGGTGCTGGAGGATTTCATCCGCAAACGGCCCAGCGATCGCATTGGCTTGATGGTTTTTTCCGCCGTTCCGTATCTGGCCAGCCCGCTCACCTTGAACCATGATTGGCTCGTTGAGAACCTGCGCCGCCTGCACGTCGGGCTGATCCGCGAACTGGGCACGGCCATCGGCGACGCCACGGCGGCTTCCGCCAAACGCCTGAAAGCGGCCAAGGACAGCAAGAGCCGGATCATCATCCTGCTCACCGACGGCGACAACAACCAGGGAGAGATTGACCCGGTTCCCGCCGCGCAACTCGCCGCCGCGCTGGGCGCGAAGGTCTATACCATCGGCATCGGCGTGGAAGCCCCGTGCCAGTTGCCGAAGTTCGACCTGTCCAGCGGCAAGTTGATCCTCGACGCCACCGGCAACGTCATCTACGGGCTGGTCCTGCAGCCGGCCAACTACGACGTCCTGAACCGCATCTCCGCGCTCTCGAACGCCAAGTCCTATCGCGCCAAGAACCGCCGTGAGTTGCAGAACATCTACGACGAGATTGACCAGTTGGAGAAAACGGAGGTGACGCTGCGGCGCTACACCATTTACACACCGCTGTTTCAATGGCCGCTGCTGGCCGCGCTGGGCTTGCTCGTCCTCGAAACCGTGCTGGCTTCCACCCGCTACCGCCGCGCGCCATGACCGACCTGGCCCACTTCCATTTCGCCGAACCGCGCTGGCTCTGGCTGGCCGCGCTTGGACCGCTCCTGCTCCTGGCGCTGCAACGCTACGCCGCTTGGGCGCGGCGGCGTCAATTGGCGAGCCTTGCCTCGCCGCACTTTCTTGCTGAACTTACCTGCTCTCACAGTCCGCTGCGTCGCGCGCTCAAAGAGGGGTTGCTGCTGCTGGCGGTGGCGCTCATGGGCCTGGCCTTGGCCCGCCCGCAGTGGGGAGTGATGGAAATCGCGGACCAGCGCCTGGGGGAGGACGTCGTTTTCGCGGTGGATACCTCGCAGAGCATGCTGGCGGCGGACGTGTCGCCCAACCGGCTGGAGCGCGCCAAGCAGGCGGTGCTGGAGTTCGTGCGGCGCAACGGCAGCGGGCGCGTCGGGCTTGTCGCGTTCGCCGGCCAGGCGTTTCTGCAATGTCCGTTGACCTTCGACTACGGCGCGTTCGAGGACGCGCTGCGCGGCTTGGACGCAAGGACCATTCCGGTTCCGGGCACGGACGTTGGCCGTGCGCTGGACGAGGCGTTCCGCGCGATGGAGAAGACGGATCGTCGCAAGACGGTGGTGCTGGTCACGGATGGAGAGGACCTTGAGAAGGCCGGCGTGCGCATCGCCGGGAAGCTGAAGGAACAGGGTATTGTGGTGTTCACCGTGGGCGTGGGCACGGCGGCGGGATCGGAAATCCGGGTTCTGAACGCGCAGAATCAACCCGAGTTGGTGCGGGACAGCCGGGGCGAGGTGGTGCGCAGCCGTCTGGATGAGGACACGCTGCGCGAGATCGCCAAGGTCACTGGAGGGCGCTATTTTCCCCTTGGCGAACTCGGCGAAGGGCTGGCGCAAGTGCGGTTGGCGTTGCTGGCCAGCGACGCGGAGGCCCACGGCGCGTCGGTGCGCAGACTGGGCGTGGATCGCTACCAACTGCCGGTCGCGGTTTTGCTGATCGCGCTGGTGGCGGAATCGCTGATCGGCACGCGGCGGCACGGCACGCGTGCGAAGTGAACTTGATGCAAAGGTGTAACGAGCAAAGCCGACGGCGAAACGAGTGCCGGAACGTGGAGCGTATCCCGCTCCTGTTGCCGAAGTGCGCCATTACCGCAGGACAGGCTTCCAGCCTTTCTCAAACTTCAAAGCGTTCGTTGGTGACAGGGCGGAACGCGGGGCAGTCGTGCGGGTTGGGGAGCGACGGTCGGGATCAAGATGGAGACAGGCTGGAAGCCTGTCCTACGGGTTGGTTGGCGCGCCGCGCCGCCTGTGCTTGGTGCGGCCTTGCGCTACTGCTGCTCGGGTTGGGGGGCGCCGACGCGCAGAGCAATTTGCCTCCTTCACCCCGAACGAACGTGCCCGCCGCCAAGCCCGAGCCTCCGCCACTGTCCGCACGGGATTTCTTCAACGCCGGAACTCGCCGGCTGGGTGACGGGAAGTTGAATGAAGCCGAGAGTCTCCTGCAAACCGCCCTGGCCAGGCAGGACGCCACGGTGCGAGCCGTCTCACTCTACAACCTCGGCCACGTGCGGTTCGCGCAGGGAGCGGAGGAGTTGAAGAAATCTCTCGCCGCCGGCCCCACGGCTCGTCGTGGAAGCGTGGCCACAGCCCTGGCCGAGCAGACGGTCGCCCAGGCCACGGACGCGCTGGCATCGCGGGACGTGCAGCGAATGGTCGCCGCGTATCAGCAGGGCCGCGGCACCCGCAAGGAATTGCGGGAAGCGATCAAGGCCGTGCGGCGCGCCCTCGAATTGCATGGTGCCGCCCTGCGCCGCTGGCAGCGATCCCTCGGGGATTTCAAGAGCGCGCTCGAACTCCAACCAGCGGACACCGACGCACGGCACAACGCTGAAGTCGTGGAACGCTCGATCGCGAAGCTCGTGGACAGCATCCAGGAGTTGCAGCAGATGATGATGGGCATGGGGCAGGTCAAACGCGACCTAGACGAGCGCATGAAGCAGATGAAGGGACAGATTCCCGAGCCCATGATGCCGCCGGGCGCTCCCGGTGACGACGAGGAGGAAGAGAACGGTCGTTCGGATGAACCGAAAGAAGGAGAGAAGGAAGGTCCGCAACGCGAGGGCCAGGAAATGACCCTTTCGCGCGAGGAAGCAGGCTGGTTGCTTGAAGGCTTCCGGCTCGATGGCGAGCGCCGGTTGCCGATGGGGCAGGGCGACACCGCCGAGCCGAAGGATCGCAAAGGGAAAACGTGGTGAGACCGTCACGAGTCATGCATGCCGCCACGAGCTTCCGGCGCTTCACCATCGCGACGCTGGGGATTGCAATCGCGGCGGCCCCTGCGGTCTTTGGCCAGCCCGCGGTCAGCCCGGTCCCGGATCCGCTGGCCCAACTCATGATCAGCCAGCCGTCCATTGAGGTGGTTTCCAACCCGGTGGCGACCGTCAGCTTCGATCCGCCGGTGGTGCGGCCCGGCCAACTCTCCACCTATCGGGTTTCGTTCAACGCGCTGGATGACTCCGTGAAGTGGCCCGAGCAGATCGCGTCGCCGCCCGGCCTGGCTCTGCGGCAATCCGCGCGCGGGCAGATTCTCCTCTACGCGGGCAATCGCCTCGTGCCGCAGACCACGATCAATCTTCACGCGCGCGCCACGAACGCCGGCTCGTATGTCGTCAACCCCTTCACGGTGGAAGTGTATGGACAACCGGTCACCGTGCCCGGCGCCCGGCTGGAGGTGGTGCCTGCCAACTCCCCCGTTCCGCCACCGGGTCGCAGGCTCACCGCCGAGTTGCTGTCGAGCAACATCTTTGTCGGCCAGTCAGTGGGTGTTCGCGTGGTGATACCGCCGTCGCCGGCCCACGCGCCGCAACGGTTGGCGCAAGTCAAACTCACGGGCGACGGCTTCCTCGTGGACCACACCGTGGCCCGTCAATCCGTCACGGTCGCGCCGCAGGATGGACAGAACATGGTTGTTAGCGTCCACGAGACGCGGTTGACACCTCTCGTCGCGGGCGAACTCCGCTTCACCGCGCAGGGATTTGCCTCGGGTGGTTTCCCGAGCGGAACCGTTCTCGTTCCGGGGCAGGCCCTTCCCGGGGGGTTGCTTGGGCCGGAGGTGTTGCTGGACGCCGATCCGGTTACATTCACCGCGCAACCGCTGCCGCGCACGGGAGAATTGCCCGGGTTCACGGGCACCATCGGGAACTTCACTTGCGATCCGCCGCTGCTCTCGGCCACGCAGGCAGTGGTGGGGGAACCGCTCCGGCTTTCCATCACCATCCGTGGCGAAGGGAATCTCGCCCGGTTGGTGCCGCCGCCGGCTCCCGTTTCGCCGGAGTGGCGCGCGTCGTCGCCGGTCGCGAGCGTGGGCGTGCCTGGCGTGGGTTCGGTCGTGCAGATTTCCGGGCTTAGACGGGTGGTTCCTCCCGGCCCGGCGATCACGTTCAGTTATTCGCTGACTCCGCTGAAGGTTGGGCCCACCACCACGCCCGCCATTCCGTTCAGCTATTTTGATCCGGTGCGCGCGATTTACGTGGACCTCACCGTTCCGCCCGTGGCGATCGAGGTGAGGGCGGGGGCGTTGACCAACGCCGCGCGGCTTTGGGCCGAGGCAGGCATCACTGACGCGGATGCCAAACCGCCCCTCGTGCTCAGTGACTTGTCACCGTCGCCCGGACGGCGGGGCGCCGGCCTCTTGCCGCTGCAACTGCGGTCCTGGTTTGTCCTGGTTCAAATCCTCCCATTGATCGGATTTGCCGGAATCTGGATTTGTCACCGACGGCGGCAGTTTTTGGAACAACATCCGGACGTGGTCCGTCGCCGTCAGGCTCGCCGTGCGCTTCGCAGGGAACGGCGGAATCTGCAACAAGCGTTCAAGACGAACGATCCGGCGCGGTATGCCGACACGGCCATCCGCGCCCTGCGTGTCGCTTGCGCGCCGCACTTTCCGGCGGAACCTCGCGCCTTGGTGGGGCGGGACGTGCTGGAGTTGGTGGGAGAGTGCGCCGTGGCGAGCGAAGTGGTCCGGAGGTTCTTCGCTGTGGCGGACGCAGCGCAGTTTTCGGCGGCGACAGCCGATGCGCGGGAGTTGATGGCGTTGCATGCCGGATTGGAGCAGGTGCTCGGTGAGCTGGAGGCGCGGTTATGAGGCTTGCCTCACTGATCCTTGTGCTGCTGTTTTGCGCGCCGCAGGGTGAAGCGGCTTCGGTTCACGACCCATTCGCCGCTGGCATGACGGCGTATCGTTCCGGGGATTACGCGGAGGCAGCGCGCCGCTTTCGCGAGGCCGTGCGGGCGCAACCCGCGACCGGCACGCTGGTCAACCTAGGCCTGGCGGAATGGCAGCAAGGCCGGGTAGGGGAGGCCATGATCGCGTGGGAGCAGGCGCGGTGGCTCGATCCCTTCGAGCCGCGCGCGCGGAACAACCTGCAGTTTGCGCGCACGCGCGCCCAGTTGGAGTCTCCCGAGCTGGCGTGGTATGAAATCGCCTCGACGTGGCTGCCGCCGCAGTGGTGGCCCTGGATTGTGGGCGGCAGTCTGTGGTTTGTGGTGGGCGTCTTGACGCTCCCGGCGGTTCTGGGATGGCGCAAGGCTCCGTGGCAGCAGGCACTCGCGGCGTTGGGCCTTGGGGTGTTGTTGTTGAGTTTGCCCGCGCACGTCGGGGTTCTGACTCGGGCGCAACTTGGATTCGTGCTGGAAAAGGACGTGACGTTGCGTTTGACCCCCACTGCGGAGGCTGAGGGCGTCACCCAACTGACCGCCGGGGAACCGGCCCGACGATTGCGCACGCGCGGCAATTACATCTTCATCCGCACCAACCATGCCGCCGGCTGGGTGCAGCGGGAAGAGTTTGCGCTGGTCTGCGCGTGGTAATGGAGAATTGACTCCACGCAGACTTTGCCGCTGAATCGTTGCGTCGTGCTCTAGGGATTTCATCTATGCGACCCGAACAATGGCAACTCTTCAAAGCCGCAGCCAAACGCCAGAACCGCGGCGGCCCGATTCCCGTTTCGCTCATCGTGGATTGCCCCTGGATTCCGCCATACTGCGGCGTGAGCCAGTGGGATTACTTCTTCGACGTCGAGACGTGGTTCCAGTCCAACGTCAAAGTTCAGCGTGATTTCCCGGAACTGATCTGGTTCCCTTCCTGGTGGTCGGAAATGGGCATGGGCGCCGAACCGTCCGCGCTCGGGCCGCGCCTGCGCTTCAACCGCAACCGCGTGCCGGATGTCGAGCCGCTGCCGTTTCCGATGGAGCGGCTGGACGAACTCACGCTCCCGGATGCTCGCACGGACGGTTTCATGGCGATGTGCCTGTATCGTTACGAGAAATTGAAGAGGCGCATCGCACAGGAGGGTTTCATCGTCCCGGTCGTGGCGGCGCGCGGGCCGTTGACCATCGCGTCGTTCTTCCGCGGCGTAACGCAGCTCATGGAAGACATCGTGGACCAACCCGAGCGCACAAAGAAGCTGTTTGAACTGACCACGAACCTCGGTATCGCCTGGCTCAAGGCGCAGGCGGAGGCGCTGGGCGATTGCGTCGAGGGCATCCTCGTGCTCGATGACCTCGCGGGTTTTATCGGTCGCAAGCATTACCAGGAGTTCGCCCACCCATACCTCAAGCGTTACTGCGATGCCTTCCCGCCGCATTGGGTGAAGGTCTTTCACAACGATGCCAGCGTGGCGGCGTGCATTGACCTGATCCCGGACGCCGGCTTCGACGTGTTGAACTGGGGGGTGGAAACCAGCATGAAGAAAGCCTGCGAGAAACTCGGCGGACGCATGACGCTCATGGGCAACGTGCCGCCACTTCACGTCGGGGTGCGCGGGACTTCGGACGACAACTACGCGGCGGCGATCAAGGCCATGGAAGAAGCCGGAGACCACCCGCTCATTCTGTCTTTTGCCGGGGTGACTACGACCGGGGTTGCGCCGGAGAACGTGCGGGCGATTGCGCGGGCGGGGCGGGATTTCAACGCGAGAAGCTGAGCCCATCGCCGGCGGAGGACTGCGTCCGCCCGGGCTGGTCGCCACGAGAAGCAGTAAAGGGTCAGGCGGAGGACGAGATCCTGCTCCTTCTTGCGTCGGGCGATGTTTGCGACCCGCGCTCAACCGGTGTGGACGCATGATGTTTCGCCCTAAGCCCGATGTTGATTTCCTTTCTGCTTGCTAGCGGGACGGCCTGTGGTCTAGCGTCGGGCCAGTGCGTTCCAACCAGCGGCCTCAAAACGTTTGGATAGCGACCCGAGCAACGTGGATTGGCGAGGAAGCCAGCCGGGCGTTCCGACGGCGGGCGAAGGTCTGCCTCGGTGCCGCGTGGGGAACTTGACCTCAACCCTGAAATCAATCGCATAGAAAGCCATGGACACTACCCTGTATCTGCAACTGAGCGCGCTGATGTTTTTGGAATACGCCGTGTGGGGCGCCTGGATGCCCGTGCTGGCGCCGCGGTTGCTCGGTCCGCTGAAAATGACGGGCAAGCAAACCGGCTGGATCTACGGCACGCTGCCGCTGGCTAGCATGATCTCGCCGCTGATTGCCGGGCAACTGGCCGACAAGTATGTGGATACCCGCTGGATTCTTGCCGCCTGCCATGCGCTCGGGGTCATCCTGCTCTTCGTGGCGGCGCGGACCACCAAGTTCAAGCCACTGTTCCTCGTCATGCTGGGGTACTCAATGCTCTACGCGGCCACCATCCCGCTGGTGAACTCGCTCATGTTCAGCCATCTCACGGACGCTGGTGCGCAATCGCCGAAGATTTTTATCTGGGCGCCCGTGGCTTGGGCGCTCGTGGGCTACGTGCTGACCGGCTGGCGCAATCTCCGCAAGGCCGAGGGTGACGGGAGTGATTGTTTGAAGTTCGCGGCGCTCCTGTCGGTGCTCATGGCAGTGGTCTGCATCCTCCAGCCAGCCACTCCGCCAAAAGGCGGCGAAGGCGTGCCGATTTTCAAGGCGCTGTCCATGCTCTCGAACCCGCCGTTCGCGGTGTTCATCGTCGTGTCGCTGGTCGTGGCGGGGATGATGCAATTCTACTTCCTCGGCACGGGGCAGTTCCTGCAAGACCGGGGCATTTCCGGCAAGAACGTGCCGGGCATCATGGGGATTGCCCAGGCGGCCCAGGCGCTGGCCACGTTGTTCCTGCTGGGCCTGTTCTTCAGCAAGCTCGGGCCCAAATGGACGCTGACGCTTGGCGCGGCGTCGTGGATGTTGCTCTACGCGATCTACACCTTCCAAGCGCCGCGGCCGTTGGTCGTGGGAGGACAGGTCTTCCACGGTCTGGCCTACGTGTTCTTCATGATCGCGGGGCAGGTGTACGTGAATACGGTGGCGGCGCCGGAAATTGTCGGCTCGGCCCAGGCGTTGATCATCCTCGTCACCACGGGCATTGGCCTCTTCCTCGGCACGCAGGTGGCGGGCATTGTGATGGACAAGTCCAACGTGGCGGGCAAGTTCAACTGGAGCAAGGTGTTCATGGTGCCCATGCTGGCCACGCTGGCGGGGGTGCTGGCGCTGCTGCTGGCGTTCAGAGCTTGATCGGGGCATGAATCGAATCAACGTCCGAATCGTTGAGCCGTCTTGAAGCTGAATGCCGAACCAGCGGAGGGCGCCTGCGGGTGGAGGGCTCTCCGATCAGCTTCCAATCCCGACGCGACGCGCGCGGGGGCGGCTTTCAACCGCCGGGCTGGGCTTGGAATCCGTTCCCCGTCCTCTCTTCCCGTCTGACGCAGGAGCTATGAACCCGACGATTCGACGGCTGTTCGTCATGATGGTGCTCCAGAGTTTCATCTGGGGATGCTGGATGCCGCTGGTGTATGGTTACCTTCCGAGCCTTGGCTTTTCGACCCTCCAGCAATCCTGGGTGCTGAACGCGTTTCCCATTGCCGCCATCGTCGGCATGTTCTTCAGCAACCAGTTCGCCGACCGGAATTTCGCCGCGCAGAAATTCCTCGCGTTCAGTCACCTCGTCGGCGGACTTGCCATCTTCGGGTTGGCCTTCACGCGCGCCTTTTGGCCGTTCTTTGGCCTTATGCTGCTGCACTGCCTGCTCTACGTTCCCACGATGTCCATCTGCAACTCCATCGCGTTTACGCACATGAGGGATGCGCAGAAGGAGTTTGGCATTGTACGCATGGGCGGAACGATCGGGTGGATCCTTGCTGCGTGGCCCTTCACGTTCATCTTGGTGGATTGGGATAAAGTGCGGGCGGCCAGTCCCGACGGCTTCATCGCCTGGATGGGGACTGTGCTCGGCAGTGGGCTGAATGGACCGGAGCTCTTTGCGGCCACGCGCTGGACTTACATCGTGGCTGGAATCGCCTCGCTGGTGATGGCCGCTTACAGCCTAACCCTGCCGCACACGCCGCCCAAGAAGGCTACCGGCGCAGGCGAAGAGAAACTCGCCTGGCTGGAAGCCATGAAACTGCTCAAGCAGCCGTTCGTGCTGGTTCTCTGGATCATCACGCTGGTGGATGCCTTTGTGCTCTACTGCTACTTCAACTGGACCGGCGCCTTCCTCGGTACGCCTCCCGAAGCCGGCGGACCTGGCATCGCTGGAAACTGGATCATGCCCGTCATGACCATCGGCCAAGTCATGGAAATCCTCACCATGCTGGTGTTGGGCGTGACCCTCAAACGGCTCGGCTGGCGCACCACCATGATCATCGGCATTCTCGGCCACACGGCACGTTTTCTCATCTACGCCTTCTTCCCGCAGCACAAGGAGATCATCATCCTGGTGCAGCTCGTCCACGGCATCTGCTACGCGTTTTTCTTCGCCACGGTGTATATCTTCGTGGACGCTCATTTCCCGAAGGACACCCGCGCCAGCGCCCAGGGCCTGTTCAACATGATGATCTTCGGATTTGGCTACATTGCCGCGAACTTCGCCTGCCCGTGGCTGAAGCAATCGGTCTTCACGCGGGGCGAAGTGACCGATTTCAAATCCCTGTTCCTCCTGCCCGCGGCGATTTCCCTGGTGACCGCGCTGGCGTTGGCGTTCTTGTTCCATCCGCCGAAGGCTGCGCAACCGGGACAAACCACGCCGCCACCCGCGCACTGACCAAATGGCCAATCCGACGAAGCGCAGTTGGGCTGTGGAGCAATACCGGACGCAGACCGCGCTTGCTTCCGGCGTGTTGGGGAGAAACAATTCCGCCCGGTTCAGGTCATGAAAACCCGTAAAGCGCTTATCACTGCTGCTGGCCAAAGCCAGCGCACCTTGCCCCTGCAAACCCTCGTGGATCGCGACGGCGTGCCAAAGACCGCGCTGACAATCATCATCGAAGAGGCCCTCCAAGCCGGCATTGAGGAGGTCGGCGTGGTGATCGGCCCGAACGATGAGGACGCCTACCGGGCCGCCACGGGGCCGCACTTGAAACGCGTCCGTTTCATTTCGCAGACCGCCCCGCTAGGTTACGGCCATGCGGTGGCATGTGGCCGGGAGTTCATTGGCAACGAAACGTTCCTGCTCCTCGTGGGCGATCATCTTTACGTCAGTGGCAACGCCAAGAACTGCGCGCAACAACTCGTCGCCGTGGCCGAGGCCGAATCCTGCGCCGTTTCCGCCGTGCAGGCGACCCATGAAAGCAAGCTGCCTTACTACGGCACGGTGGGCGGGCGGCGCGTGGTGGGCCGGCAGGGATTGTACGAGATCGAGCGCGTTCTTGAAAAGCCGACCCCGACCGAGGCCGAGCAGCACTTGATCGTGCCGGGCCTGCGGGCGGGTCGCTACTTGTGCTTCTTCGGCATGCATGTGCTGACGCCGGTGGTGATGGAGATGCTGGCGGAGGATGTTCGGCGTGTTGAAAAGGTGGGCGGCAACGTGCAACTGAGCCCGGCGCTAGCTCGTCTGGCCGAGCGCGAGCGTTACCTCGCCTGTGAACTGCACGGACGGCGTTACGACATCGGGGCGAACTATGGCCTCTTGACGGCCCAGCTTGCCTTGTCCTTGAGCGGCAAGGACCGCGACGAAGTGCTGACGCAATTGGTCGAGTTGCTGGCTCAACAATAGCGCTCCGATGGCTGGCCAACTCTCGCAACTGATCACGGCCTCGGATCCGGCGATCCGCGACCAATCGCTCGACACCCTTTGTGCCAGCGCCTCAGCCGCCGCATTGCTGCAGGAATGCGAAGCGTTGGACCAGTTTCGCCGCGCCAGCGACAACCTGTACGAGCGAGTCCGGGCGCTGTTCTTCCTCTACGCCATCCACCGCTTTCATCTGCCGGCGAGGCTGAATGACGTCGCCGGCACGCCGGGCCTGATCCCGTTTCACGGGTATGAACATTTGCTCAACCGGCGTTTCGAGGAAGCAATCGAGTGTTTTCTCGCCGCCCAGGCCCAACAAGGTCCCAGCGACGGCATCTCCAGTGCGCTGGCGGCGGCGTACCATCGCTTGGCGTTTCAGACCCTGGCCAATCAAGTCCGCCGCAGCGTGCGCACAGTGCGTGGCAACCAGTGGATGTTCCGCATGGGCCACCCCGCTGACCAACCGCTGCGCCTCCGCCCGGAACTGCTGGAACGCGCAGCCGATGGTTCATATCCGATCTTGCGCGAGCGCACGCCCGTGCGCATGGACCTTACCCACTGCGGCTGGAGCGACATCTTTTTCCTCGGCATGGATTATCCCGAGGGCGCAAAGGTGCTCAACGTCTCGATTGACCTCGGCGTGCATGGGCGCGACGCCTCACCGCGCCCGCCCGTGGAGGCCTACCTGCGCGTCATCGAAGAACCGCTGCTGCGGCTGGTGAGCGTGGACCTCGGCTGCGCCGCGGACATCACAAACCTCGCCGAGGTGTTCGACTTCGCGAAGGACTATCTCGGCTTGCTCAAGGCGGCAGTCATTGCGTCGGGGATCGTGCCGCCGGGCATTGAAGGCTCGGGACAAAGCCTCGCGGATCTGCTCGCCCGAATCGTCGGGGGCGGACGCGGTTTGGAAATCGTCAGCCGTGTGAACGACATTCCGAAAGGCTCGCGGCTCGCAGTGTCCACGAATCTGCTCGCTGCGCTCATCAGCGCGTGCATGCGGGCGACCGGCCAAGCGCGTTCGCTCACCGGCCAGCTTGAAGAGAACGAGCGACGGATTGTGCTCGCCCGGGCGTTGCTCGGCGAATGGCTCGGCGGCTCTGGCGGCGGTTGGCAGGATTCCGGCGGCGTGTGGCCGGGCATGAAGCTCATCGAGGGCGCGCTGGCGACGGAAGGTGATCCGGAATTCGGCGTGAGCCGGGGCCGGCTCATGCCCACTCACCGCATTTTCACCGAGAGCGATTGCTCCGCCGGCACGCGCGCGAAACTCCAGCAGAGTTTGGTGCTCGTTCACGGCGGCATGGCCCAGAATGTCGGCCCAATTCTGGAGATGGTCACCGAGAAATATCTGCTCCGCTGCGGCCCCGAGTGGCAGGCGCGGTTGAGCATGCTCGGCATTCTCGACGAGATTCTGTCGGCCCTGAAACGTGGCGACGTGCCGGCGATCGGTGCCGCAACCACGCGCAACTTCCGTCAGCCGATTCAGGCGATCATTCCCTGGGCCTCAAACCACTACACCGAGACGCTCATCGCCAAAGCGCAAGCAGCGTTCGACCGCGATTTTTGGGGCTTCTGGATGCTCGGGGGCATGAGCGGCGGCGGCATGGGCTTCATCTTCGCCCCGGAGCGCAAGGCCGAGGCGCAGACGCGATTGCAGGAAATCATGTCGCGCACCAAGCAGGAGTTGCAGCACGCCCTGCCGTTCGCAATGGACCCCGTGGTCTATGACTTTGCGATCAACGAACGCGGCACGTTCGCCGACTTGCTCTTAGGCGATGCCGCGCTGATGCCGGGCGGCTACTACGCACTCATCGCGCCGCCGCTGCTCAAACAGGATCGTAACACCCTGTCCCCGTTGCGCCGGACCGAGCTCGACAAATTCGGGGCCGCCTGTCGCACCCAGCCGGAGTTGCGTGGCATGGTCCAGACCCTTTTTGACGCCATGTTGCCGCGCGGGCGGGCGGAGAGCTCGACCGGCAAATCCCTCGAAGCGTTGCTTGCGGAATATGGGTTCGACCGCGCGCAGCACGAGCACATTCGCGCCGATCTCAAGGAGGGGCGCATCGGTCTGGCGCAAAACCGGCTGCCTCCCAGCGTGGTGATTGAGGACGTGAGGCCCGCTGATGTGACGGTCGTGGCGAATCTGAAATCCGAGATTTCAGATTCCAAATCGCGTGGCTTGCAAGCCCTCCAGCGCGGCGAGGTCGCCGTGGTCACGTTGGCGGCGGGAGCGGGCTCGCGCTGGACGCAGGGCGCGGGTGTGGTGAAGGCGTTGCACCCCTTCTGCCGGCTGGCGGGCAAGCACCGGACGTTCATCGAGACGCATCTGGCCAAGAGCCGGCGCATCTCACGGGCCGTGGGCGCATGGCTGCCACACGTGTTCACGACCAGTTACCTTTCGCACGAGCCAACGCACGAGTTCCTATCTCGCCACAACGACTACGGCTATGAAGGCCCCGTGCGGCTCTCGCCCGGCAAGTTCATCGGCCTGCGCCTGGTGCCGACGGAGCGTGACCTCCGTTTCATGTGGGAGGAGATGCCGCAGCAAATCCTCGACGAGCAGGCGCAGAAGGTCCGCGAGAGTCTGCATGCCGCGCTCATCGGCTGGGCGCGCGCCGCCGGTGAAGCGAGCGATTACACGGACAACCTGCCGCTCCAATGCCTCCATCCGGTCGGCCACTGGTTCGAGCTTCCCAACCTGCTCCGTAACGGCGTGCTGGGCCGGTTGCTGGCCGAACGCCCGCAGTTGCGCTGGTTGATGCTGCACAACATTGACACGCTCGGTGCGGACGTTGACCCCGCGTTGCTCGGACAACACATCGGAAGCGGCGCGGGCCTCACCTTCGAGGTGATCACCAAGCGCATCGAGGATCGCGGCGGCGGTTTGGCGCGCGTCAACGGGCGCGTCCGGCTCGTCGAGGGATTGGCCATGCCGCGCGAGGAGGTCGAGTTCCGGCTGTCCTACTACAACTCGAACACCTGCTGGATGGATCTCGACAAAGTACTTGCGGTGTTCGGGCTAACGCGCAACGACATCCTGGCCACGAGCGACGGCGACGCGGGGGCCGACGCGAAGGTTACAGCCGCCATCCGTGCGCTGGCGGCAAAGATGCCGACGTACGTGACGATCAAAGACGTGAAGAAGCGTTGGGGGCACGGCCAGGAAGACGTGTTCCCGGTCTGCCAGTTCGAGAAACTGTGGGTGGATATGAGCGCCCTGCCCGAGATTGACACACGCTTTCTGGTCGTGCCGCGGTTGCGCGGGCAACAGCTTAAGGATCAGGCCCAGCTTGACGGCTGGTTGCGCGACGGCTCGGCGGCCTATGTGGAATCGTTGTGTGAATGGTCGTGATGGGACAGGCGGTACAGTTTTTTCAAGCCCGGCCGCCCGTTTAGTGTGATGCGCCGGCTTTACGCTCGCCCCTTGTCTGCGTTACAGTGCCCCGCATGAATACTCGATTGAGCCGCCGTTCCTTCCTGAAGCAAACCGCACTGACCGCCACTGTGGTTTCCGCCTCTCCGTTCCACATTCTCCGCGCCGCCAATGCCGGCGAGAAAGTCCGCGTCGTCCAGATTGGCTGTGGCGGGCGCGGGATGTCCCATCTCAGCGCCACGTTGAACGAGGAACTGGTCGCCATTGTGGACGTGGACGAAAAACGTCACGCCGCCGTGCAGAAGTGGCTGGCCGACAAACAGCGGCCCGCGGACAAGGTGCAGGTGTTCACAGATTACCGAAAGCTGTTCGACAAGCTTGCCAAGAGCTTCGACGCCGTGTTCATCGCCACGCCGAACCACCAGCACGCCCTGCCCGCGCTGATCGCCATGCAGTTGGGCAAGCACGTGTATTGCGAAAAACCGGTCTGCCAGAACATCGGCGAGGCCCGCGCCCTGCGCGCGATGGCCGCCAAATCCAAGGTCGCCACGCAGATGGGCAACCAGGGCCATTGCGAAGAAGGCTACCGCCGCCTGTGCGAATACATCTGGGCTGGCGTGATTGGCAAAGTCACCGAGACGCACAGTTGGACGAACCGTGCCAACGGCGGTGAAGGCCCGCGCCCGCCCGCCGAACCCGTGCCCGCCGGCCTGCATTGGGACGAGTGGATCGGCCCCGCGCCGTATCGCGATTTCCACAGCGACCTCCACCCGCATTCGTGGCACGGCTGGTTTGACTTCGGCAACGGTTCGATCGGCAACATGGGCTGCCACGTGCTTGACGGCGTCTTCTGGGCGCTCAAGGTCGAGCATCCCACAAGCGTCGAGGTCGAAACCATGCGCGGCGGCAGTAAGGAGCGCTATCCCATGGGCAGCCGCGTCCGCTGGGACGTGCCGGCGCGGGGCGACCTGCCGCCGCTCAGGGTCTATTGGTACGAGGGTCTGAATCCCACCGCCAAGGGCCGCCCCCAGGGCAACCTGCGCATGGCCCAGGGCGACGACCGCCATTTCCCGCAGCTCCTCCTCGATCTCCGCAAGCAATACCCCGACGAGGAACTCGACAGTGGCGACAGCGGCACGCTCTACGTGGGCGAGAAGGGCGTCATCTTTACGGGTACCTACGGCGACAAAATGCACATCGTCCCGTGGGCAAAGATGCGCGAAACACCCGAACCGCCCAAGACGCTGCCCCGCCCGAAGGGCATCTTTGTGGACTTCTTGGAGGCCGTCCGCGCCGGCAAGACCGAGACGGCCGTGAGTTTCGATTACGGCACGCGGCTGACGGAGTTCGCCATCCTCGGCAATCTCGCGATGCAGGCCGGCGCCGGCAAGAAGGTGATGTGGGACGGGCGGAAGATGAAGGTCACCAACCTGCCGGAGTTGAACGCCTGGGTCAGCCGCAAACCGCGCAAGGGCTGGAAGGCCTGACCTTCAAGGCCGGGGACTACTGCCATAACCCGACGCTGGATGCCATGCCACACCTAACGAAGAACGAGTGGAAAGGGCTCTGGGCAATCCTCTGGCGCGTGTTGGTCCTTGGTCCGATCGTCGGCTTATTTGGGTTGGCTTTGCTCGTCATGATCATCGCTGTGTTTTTGGGGCCGCCCGCCTACGCGGCATTTGCCTTTCTTTCGGGGGATTGGTTGCTGGGAATCGTCGCACTCGCAGGTTGGAGTGTTGTGCTGTGTTTTAGACGACCGTTTCTGCGTTGGACGTTGGAAGGCATCGAACACGCAAGCATCTGAATGCGAGGATCAGCGTCTGCTGTCGCCGGCGCAACCAAGCGGCTTCGCACTCTCGGTTCCGAACGGCTCCAAGCGGACAAGCGTCTCACCCGTTTCGAGTTCCTCGAGGAGTTCAGAAAAAGTGTTTTTCTGACCAGACAGCACGAACTTCGGAGCAATCTCGCTGAGCGGTTGAAGGACGAACCGGCGCAAGTGGGCCCGCGGATGCGGCAAGGTCAGGCTGGGTGTGTTGCGTGTCTGGTTGCCAAAGGAGATTAAGTCCAAGTCCAAGGGGCGCGGCTCGTTGAGGATTTGCTTGGGCTGCCGGCCAAACTCCTTCTCCAGCGCCTGAAGCTTCGCGAGCAGGGACTCAGGCGTTTCTCCGGCGCGCGGCGCGAACCCCACGACCGCGTTTACAAATGGTGGCGAGCTAGGGGGGCAGTCCACCGGCGAGGTTTGCCAGAGGGAGGATTTCAGCAGGGGCGCATCGGAAAACTGCTGCAAGCGGTCCATCGCATTGCGGATAATCCGCACCGGGTCGCCCAGATTCGACCCGAGAGCCACAAAAGCCATTTGCCCGTCCTCGGACTTCGGACTTCGGACCTCGGACCTCATCTCAGACCCAGCACATCCTGCATGTCGTAGAGCCCGGGCTGCTGCCTCACGACCCAGAGCGCCGCGCGGAATGCGCCGTTGGCGAAGGTTTCGCGGCTCGATGCCTTGTGCGTGAGTTCCACGCGCTCGCCTGGCGTCGCGAAGATGACGGTGTGATCGCCGACCACGTCGCCGCCGCGAATGGCGTGAATGCCGATTTCTTCCGGCGTGCGCTCGCCCACCAGACCCTCGCGGCCGTGTCGTGCCACGCGCTTGAGTTGCTGCTGGCGCACGTCGGCAAGGATTTCCGCCAGCGACTTTGCCGTCCCGCTCGGGGCGTCCTTCTTGAGCCGATGGTGCATTTCGACAACTTCCAGATCGTAGCCCGGGCCGAGAATCTCCGCCGCCTTGCGCGTCAGCCAAAAAAGAGTGTTGACGCCCGTCGAGAAGTTCGACGCCCAAACCATCGGAATTCGCGATTTGAAATTGGCGATTTGAGATTGCTCCGCCGCGCCGTGCCCGGTCGTGCCGATGACCATCGCCTTTCCGTGCCCCGCGCAAAGCTCTGCAATGCCAGCGGTGGCACTGTGCGAACTGAAATCAATAACCACGTCGCAGCGGCCGACGATGGCCGCCAGGTCGTCGCCCTGGTCAATCTGGCCGACGACTTCGATTTCGCGATGGTTCGGGGTACAGGCCAGCAGCGCCTTGCCCATGCGGCCTTTCGATCCGGTGATGATGACTTTGGTCATGCCAGCTTCGTCCTCGTTCTTCGTTCTCGATCTCTAGCTTAGGATTCCGCACGCCTTCAGCGACTTCGCCAGCTTCTCGCGATTCGCCGCCGCCATCGGCACCAGCGGCAGGCGGTACTCCTCGGCGATCAGGCCCATCATGGCCAACGCGGCCTTGGCTGGAACGGGGTTCGTTTCAATGAACAGGTCCTTGAAGATGGGATAAAACTGCTCGTGGAGCTTCCGTGCGGCCGCCGTCTTGCCCGCGGCGAACGCTTTGACCATCTGTGCCACCTGGCGCGGAATAATGTTCGACGCCACGCTCACCACGCCCACCGCGCCGACAGCCATGAACGGCAGCGTGAGTGAGTCGTCGCCGCTCAGGATGGTGAACTTCGGTCCCAGTGCCGCCCGCAGTTGGCTCACCCGATCCGGGTTTCCGCCGGCTTCCTTGATCGAGACGATGTTCCTGCATTCCGCGGCGAGGCGCTTCACGGTGTCCACGCCAATCTCAATGCCGCAACGGCCTGGGATGCTATAGAGGATGATCGGCAGCTTTGTCGCGCGGGCGACTTCGCGGAAATGCTGAAACACGCCTTCCTGCGTTGGCTTGTTGTAGTAGGGCGCGACCTGGAGCGAGGCATCCGCGCCGGCCTTTTCGGCCTCCTGCGTCAGGTAGATCGCTTCCTTGGTCGAGTTGCCGCCCGTGCCGGCGATGACCTTGATCTTGCCGGCGGCAAACTTCACGGAGAGGGCGATCACGCGAATGTGTTCCTCGTAATCGAGCGTGGCGGATTCGCCCGTCGTGCCGACGGGCACAATGCCGTCCACGCCGCCCTTGATCTGCATGCGGATTAGGCGTTGGAGTGCGACTTCGTCAATCTTGCCGTCTTTGAACGGCGTTACAATGGCTGTGTAGGTGCCGGTGAACATGTGTTTCAGAATTGCAGTGCGGTATGTTGCCAGAAAACGCGCCGCTGGCGAGTCCGATTTCGAGGCTAGACTTCAATCCGTCCTTCAAAGACAAATTCCGCAGGACCGTTCAAACGCACGTCGGCAAAACCCTCGTCGGCATCACGGAAACTGACCTTCAGGGTATCGCCGCCCTGGACGCGCACGCGCACCGGCGAACGAAAACCGTGCAATCGCGCCGAGATGAGCGCCGAAGCGGTGACGCCGGTGCCGCACGCCAGGGTTTCGCCTTCGACGCCCCGCTCGAAGGTGCGCACGCGAATCGAGTTCGCGCCAAGGACCTGCACGAAATTCACGTTGGTCCCGCGCGGGCCGAAGTGGGGGTGGCGGCGTATCTCCGGGCCCAATTGCGAAATCATGGCCTTGTCGGCATCCGGCACGTAAAGCACGGCATGCGGAACGCCGGTGTTCAGCGAGTGGATCAGGGTCGGGCCAACGGAGAGCGGGACCTGCTGGTTCAGGAGGAGGTCTTTCGGCGGCGTCAGGTTGACCGTCACGCGATCGTCCTGGAACTGCGCCGTAATGACGCCCGCTTCGGTTTCGAAGGTCAGGCGTTCCTTGTCACCGGTCAGGCGTTGCACGAAGCGGGCGAAGCAACGCGCCCCGTTGCCGCACATCTCGCCGGTGCTGCCGTCACTGTTGTAGAACTGCCACGCCCAATCCGCCTTGCCCGAGGCGCACGGGATCAGCGCGATCAAGCCGTCCGCCCCAACCCCGCGGTGACGGTCGCACAAGCGCGCAATCTGCGCCGGGGTCAACGCCGTCTTGCCCGCGCGATTGTCGAGCAGGATGAAATCGTTGCCCGCACCGTTCATCTTGGTGAATTCCAGCCGCATGGCCAAACGCTAGCCCGGCGCCCGGCCCGGCGAAAGCGCAAAGTCGGCCCGGCTCGGCCCGGGGGGTTAAGGCTTTACTCCGCGCGCTCCAAATCGCAGATTCTTCCACATGGCTGAAAGTCTCGCGGAAGCAAATTCACCCGAAAGCCGGCTGATCGCAGCCGGTGAGGGGCGGTCTTTCTTTACGGGCCTCGGCGAAGCAATTCAACGGTCCCAAACGCATCTGTTAAGCTTGCGGAAGCCAGAGGGCTATTGGGTAGGGGAGTTGATGGTGGACTCCACGCTGGTGTCGGACATGGTAGCCTTCCATCACTGGGATGGGAGCGTGGACCCGGCGTGGCAACGCAAGGCGGTTCACCACATCCTTTCGATGCAATTGCCGGACGGCGGCTGGAATATCTACCACGGCGGACCGTCCGAGGTGAATGCCACGATCAAGGCTTACCTCGCGTTGAAGCTGGCAGGCGTGCCTGCCACCGATTGGCGGATGCTCCGAGCGCGGGAGGTGGCGCGTTCCCTTGGGGGCGTGCCGCGGATGAACACGTTCTCGAAGCTCTACCTCGCGTTGCTCGGGCTTTACCCGTGGCGATATGTGCCGACCATCCCCTGCGAGGTGCTGCTCATCGGCAAGTGGTTCCACGTGAACTTCTGGGACATGAGCAACTGGTCGCGCGCGATGCTGGTGCCGCTGGCCATCATCAACCATTTCCGCCCCACACGTCCCTGCCGGGTGGATCTGGACGAGCTTTACCCGGAAGGCTTTCATGAGCGCGATTTGCGCCTGCCGCGCGACCCGGAGTGGTTCACTTGGCGGAACTTCTTCCTCAGTCTCGACAAGCTGCACAAGTTTGCCGAGCTTTGGGCGCAAGCAGGCATTCACCCGTTCCGCAAACGCGCGCTCCAGAAGGCCGAACAGTGGATGCTGGAACGCTTCGAGGGATCGGACGGCCTCGCCGCCATCTTCCCGGCGATGCTGAATTCGCTGATCGCGCTCAAGGCGCTGGGCTACGCGAACGATCATCCGGAGGTCGTTCGTGCCAGCCGCAAGCTCAAGGAACTGGAGCACGAGACGAAGGACTCCGTGCGCATCGAGCCGTGCTTCTCCCCGGTTTGGGACACCGCCATCGTCACCATCTGCCTGCATGAATCCGGTCTCCCGAGTGATCACCCCGCGTTGAAACGGGCGGTGGATTGGCTGATTGACAAGGAGATTCGTTTCCGCGGCGACTGGCAGTACAAGAACCCCGCGGACGTCGAACCCAGCGGCTGGGTCTTTGAACACGAGAACAAGTGGAATCCCGACGTGGATGACACCGCGATGGTGTTGATGGCGCTGCGCAAAGTGCCCACGGACAATCCGCGCCGGCGCGACGAAGCCTTTCAGCGCGGCTTGAAGTGGATGCTGACGTTTCAGTGCAAGGACGGCGGCTGGGCCGCGTTTGACAAGGATTGCACCAAGGGCGTGCTGGAGAAAGTGCCGTTCGCCGATCACAACGCGATGCTCGATCCGGAGTGCGTGGACATCACGGCGCGCATTCTCGAATTGCTCGGGTACGAAAACTACAGCCTTTCGCACCCGCAGGTGCAGCGCGCGATTGCGTACATCCGTTCGCAGCAGGAGGCGGATGGCTCGTGGTACGGCCGCTGGGGGGTGAATTACATTTACGGCACGTGGCAGGTGCTCCGGGGCTTGCGGGCCATGGGGCTGGACATGAATCAGGCTTGGCTGCAGCGGGCCCGCGCCTGGCTGGAAAGTGTCCAGCACGATGACGGGGGCTGGGGCGAGCGCTGCAACACATACAACGATCCGGTCTTCAAAGGCCAGGGCCCGAGCACCGCATCCCAAACGGCTTGGGCGGTCATGGGGCTGTGCGCGTTCGACGACCCGGCGTCGCCCGCCCTCCAGCGCGGCGTCGAGTACCTCATCCGCACCCAGAACCCGGACGGTTCCTGGACGGAAGCGGAAACCACCGGCACGGGATTCCCGAAAGTGTTCTACCTGAAGTACGATATTTACCGGAACGCCTGGCCGTTGCTCGCACTGGCCACCTACCGGAAGATCGCGGAGGCTTCCCCACAACTGAACACGGGCGGGTGGAACGGTCGCGAACGGCCGTTGCCGGGCGAAATTGTGCGGGCTCAGCCTCTGCCCGCCGCTGGCAACAACGGGCATTGATCTCGGCATCGCGGGGGCGCGTCCGCGCAGGTTTTGCGCCGTGAAGAAAACCATCGCCATTGCCTCGGGTCTGTTGTTGCTGGGGGCCGGGGTTGCTTGCTGGGTCGCCGCCCAGCGGCCCCGGGAACTGGTGTTTCAGGACAAGCCCGTGAGCGCTTGGGCATTTCAGCTTTACGGTCCTGTTGAGCGCGACGCGGCAGCGGTCGTGTTCAAAGAACTCGGCGAACGCGCCGTCCCTGACTTGGTGCGGATGTTGCGGACGCGAGACCCGCTTCTCGCGAAGCCCCTTTACCCGCCGCCCGACTGGCTGCCGCGTCCGTTGCAACTGCTCATCCGGCGAACCATCCGTCCGACCGACGCCTCCTCGCGGCGACTGGTCGCGGCGCACGCCGTCGCCGCGCTCGGCCCCAAAGCCGCCCCGGCTGTGCCCGCGCTCGGCATTCTGTTCAACGGCGGCACTCAGGACGAGCGTTGGGTTGCCGCCACGGCGCTGGGGCGCATTGGAACGGCGGAGGCGGTCCAGGTCTGCGTGGCGGCCTTGCGCGGCACGAATCTCAACCTGCATCATCCCGCGGTGTATGCGCTCGGTGAAATGGGAACGAATGCGCTCCCGGCCCTGCCTGAGATCCTGGCCTGCCTCGGCCATCCGTGGGAGGCCGTCCGGGATTCTGCCGGCTACACGCTGAGCCAGATTGGCAAACCCGCGCTTGAACCCTTGTTGGAACGGGTGCGGACCCGGCGCGGGGTGGAACGTCGCGCCGCCGCGCAAGCCCTGGCGCGACTTTGGCCGCCGCCGCGCGTGGCTTTGCCACCGCTCTTGGAGATGCTCGCCGATTCCGAACCGGAATCCCGTCTTCAAGCATTGGCCGGCGTGATGACGCTCGCGCCCTGGCACAAGGGCGTTGCCGCAGCCCTGACCAATCTCATCAGTGATGTGGATGAAAGCGTTCGCACTGCGGCGGCGGAAGCCCTGGCCAAACTCGCCGAACAAACCAGCGTGGCGGACCGGCCTTGAGGGCGCCCGTTGTCCCTCTTGATCTTGATCCCGACACCGGGGAGGTCTCCGAAGGACGCGCCCAGGTTGGGAGCCGGCTTAATGAATCCGCAACGTCAGACGGTCAGGGTGTCTTGACGCGGTAGAATCTCGCCGTGCCACTGGGCGCGGCGGTGAAGCGATAGAATTGGCCCGGGACATTGGTACTGAGGGTGGCGGAGGTATTGGTGGTCCAGACGCCGGCGGGTTGGTCGGCTTGCAGCAGCTTGAAGGTTGCGGCAGTCCCCGATTGCATGGTGAAGTTGATCCACACCTGGTTGTTGGTCAGTACCGGGCGACTGAGAAGGATCGAGGGCGGCCCCACGACGGCAGTAACTTGCTTGGCTGGTCCCCAGTCGAGCGGGAATTCGGTGAAGATAAGCGCGCGGGCTTGGAGGTTGTAATTGCCGGCCTGGGTGGGAGTGAAGGAAAAGTTGGCGGTGGGGGTGTTCGAGAGGCCAAGACTGGTCCAGAGTTCGGCGTTCGTAATGACAAGGTCGTCAAGATACCAGCCGATCGGGAAAGTCCCCTGAGGATAGATGTACCTGAGCGGGGAACCGGCATAGGTGTAATCGAACCGGAGTTGCACCGGGTTTCCCGCAAATGAGCCCAGGGGAAAGGAGCGGACAACGAAATTGTCCTCCACGGGCGCGGTCGTGCCATTGCCAACACCGCTTTGCGCAAACACATCCTGCCAGAGCGCGCCGCCGTTCGTGGACACCCGGATGTGAGCCGTCTCCCCGTCAGCCGCGTAACCCAGCCGGCTCTTGACGGTCAGGGTACCGTTGCTCTTGGGAACGAACACCTGGTTGAGCGTCAACATCTGCGGCGCGAACGGATCGCCCATCGGATGGGCCAGGCGAAAGGAGTAGCTGCCAGCGGCCTTCACCGCAGAATCCTGCACCGCATAGCCTCCCGAAGCGCTGACGGTGAAGTTGCCCAGACCGGCTTCCGCGCCGTCGCTGAGCGCGTACGGCGTGCGGGACGAAGCGCGCCATTGGTAGGAGCTCGCATTTGTGACGGGAGCGAAGCTGTAAACATTGTTCGCGCCAATCGCGGGCTGGTCAGGTCCGCTGAGCACGAGCGGGATGAAATCCCCGCCGGGCACGGCCGGATCGAACACGGTGACATCGTAGGCGTACCAAGTCTTGGGGGCGCCCACGATGTTGCTGATCGCGACCGAATAGACCGTGTCGGCGCCGTTGAACGGAAAGAGGGTGCTGTAGGTGTTCGCGTTCAAGCCCAAGGGCACCCATACCAGCGTGTTTTCACCCGCGCCCGGCAGAACCGGCGACTTGGCGACGGCGATCGGAACCCCGTTGCTGCGCATCGTGACCGTGGCGTTGGTGAAGTTGGCGTTGGGATACGCAAACGACCAGCGAGGAAACACGAGCGGAGCCGGCACGTAACCCGGTGGCGGCCAAGCCACAAACGGCTCCCGGGTGACCGGGCGCGGATCGGAGTAGTGGCCATCAAGAATCCAGGTGGCATTCGCCTCCAGGAAGCTGCCCTGGTCCGGGACATCCCCGGTGCCCATCAGTTGGGTTTGCGGGTAGAGAATCCAGCGCCGGTGGCCGACCATGATGTTGTTGGCGCCGGCGTCCCAGATGTATCCCGTGATCGCCTCCGGCCCGGAGAAGCCGAGCGCGAGGTTCGAGTTCTCCGCCGCCAGCGCGCCGTCGGCCGTGTAGCAATACCAAGTATTGGTGGGGGTGTGACTGAGCAGATTGTTCGCGGACATCATGACAGCGGCCTGCTGGTCGCGAATGTTGTTGGCGGCCAGGAAGGTCACGTCGGCCGGCACTCCGGCCATTGCGCGCAGGACGTTGATGCGACGCAGGACCGCCTGGTGGAACGCAATCGAGTTGGTACCGGGGGTGCAGGTGCTGACGTTCGCCGTCGTGTCCATCGGGACTCCGGTGGAGGACAGGTAAACCGCGTTGTAGAACGAACGCATTGCCTCACGCGAGGCCGGGTTTACGGTGAACCCGCCCGTCACGGATTTCTCAGTGCGCCGGGGCAGGTGCGAAACATCCTTGGGCGCAAGTGGAGCGTCGCCCAATTGGGGTTCCCGCTGTCCCGCCGCCCCGCTCAGGACGACGGTCAAAGAACACAGCCCGGCGAGGCAGGGGAAGTTCATGCTTTTCATGGCTGGCTTTTCAGAACTCCGTGGCGGCGGCTTGGCAGAGCGCCGCTGGCTTTGACGTGCAATTCTGCAACGGCGGCGTTCTGCCGAGCCGCCGCTGCGACCGCCAGGTTTCGAGACTGGCTCATAGGATCGGGGAAATGTTCAACCACTCGACCGGCAAGGCAAGCGCTCGATTTTGCGCCGCCCTGAAATCTCCCGGCCTGCGCCCGACTCCAAACGCGATCCAATCCTCGGCCAACGCTCAGGCTTCGCGGCGGGAGCGGATCCGGAGAGCTGGGCGGGCGATCACTTGCCACAACACTGCTTGTACTTCTTGCCACTGCCACAAGGGCAGGGATCGTTGCGTCCCACCTTGGGGCCGGTGCGGATTGGCTTGGCCTTTTCCACTGCGGCGGCGGCTTCGCTGACCACGTCGCTGGCCTTGGGCTTGTCGGCGGCACCGGCGGCGGCGGCGCCGCCAAAGGCGCTGGTCGTCTGATGGAGCGTCTGCTGCGGCACGTTGCGGAGGAAATTCTCGAAGGCCATCAGGGAGGACGCGCTCCGGAAGATGTTGTGGCAGATCTCGGTTTTGATGTTGACCATCAACTCCTCAAAGATCTTGAAGGCTTCCGCCTTGTATTCGATGAGCGGATCGCGCTGGCCGTAACCGCGCAGGCCGATGCTGTAGCGGAGGCTGTCCATCTCGTAAAGATGCTCCTGCCACAGCTTGTCAATGGCGGTGAGGACGGTGTAGCGCTCTACGGTCTTGAGGGCTTGCGGATCCTCGAAGCTGATCTTCACCTCGTACGCCTTGCGCACGGCCTCGGAAATGAAGTTTGTGACGGCGAATTGCGCGGGACTGAGCCCATCATAGATGGACCCTTCCACCGGGCTCTCCGTACCCGCCGCCGCAGCTTTGAGGATTTCGCCCTCGGGGATGCCGAGCGGGAAGTTGAGGTTGGCCCAATCCGCCAGGCTGCGGACTTTCCAATCCTTCGGGTCCTGCTCCGCCGTCGTGAACTGCTGCACTTTCTGGATCACGACTTCCTCCATGATGTCCATGAGGCGGTCACGGACATCCTCCGAATGGATGATCTCATTGCGGAAGCCGTAGATGACTTCGCGCTGTTTGTTCATCACATCGTCGTACTCCAGCGTGCGTTTGCGGATCTGGAAGTTCTGCTGCTCGACGCGTTTCTGCGCCTGGCCGATGGAGCGGTTGAGGAGGGGGTGCTCCAATTCCTGGCCTTCCTCCAAGCCCATCTTCTCCATGTACTTGACGATCTTGTCCGAGCCGAACAAGCGCATGAGGTCGTCCTCAAGGGAGATGAAGAAGTGCGAACTGCCGGGGTCGCCTTGTCGGGCGCAACGACCGCGCAACTGGCGGTCAATACGCCGCGCCTCGTGCCGCTCGGTGGCCAGCACGTGCAGGCCGCCCAACTCGGCGATGCCCGGGCCGAGTTTGATGTCCGTGCCGCGGCCCGCCATGTTCGTGGCGATGGTGATGGCGCCGCGCTGACCGGCGCGGGCGATGATTTCGGCCTCCTGCTGGTGATACTTGGCGTTGAGGACCGAGTGAACGAGTTTTTCGCGTTGCAGCAGCCGTGACAATTGCTCGCTGGCTTCCACCGAGATCGTGCCGACGAGAATCGGGCGGCCCTGGGCGTGGATCGTCTTGATCTCGTTGACGACCGCGGTGAGCTTCTCGCGCTTGGTCTTGTACACCGAATCGTTGGCGTCCTTGCGCGCCACGGGGCGGTTGGTGGGAATGACCAGCACCCCCAGCTTGTAGATGTCGAGGAACTCGCCAGCCTCGGTTTCCGCGGTGCCGGTCATGCCGGCCAGCTTGTGGTAAAGCCGGAAGTAGTTCTGGATCGTGATCGTGGCAAGGGTTTGCGTTTCGCGCTCGATCTCGACGCCTTCCTTGGCCTCGACCGCCTGGTGCAGGCCGTCGCTCCAACGCCGGCCGGTCATCAGGCGGCCTGTGTGTTCGTCCACGATGATGACCTTGTTGTTCTGCACCACGTATTCCACGTCCTTTTCGTAAAGACAATACGCCTTCAGAAGCTGGGAGATGGCGTGAATCTTTTGCGCCTTCACCTCGAAATCCTGCTGGAGCTTGGTCTTCGCTTCCAGCCGCTTGCGGGCGTCAAACTCGGGATTGGACTCGATCTCGTGCAGTCCCACCGTGATGTCCGGCATGACGAACGCGTCCGGGTCCTTCGGGCTCATGAACGTGCGGCCTTTCTCGGTCAGGTCCGCCTCATGGTGTTTCTCGTCCATCGCGAAGAAGAGTTCCTCCTTCTCCGCGTAAAGCTCCACCTTCTTTTGATCCTTGAGCAACTCGAGTTCGCCCTGATTCATCAGCCGCTGGTTCTCCGGATCTTCGAGCAGGCGCAACAGGCCCGCCGACTTGGGCTGGCCCATCTTGACCCGGTAAAGCAGCCGGCCGATTTCCCGCTCCAGCCCGGCGACGTTCTCCGGGTTCGAGCCGTCCGTGGGATGCAGTTGTTTGATGAGCGCCTCGGCCTCGGACAGGAAGCGGTTACAGAGCCGCTCCTGCGCGCGGACAAGCGCCTCAACGGGTTGCTTCCACTGCTGGTATTGCTCGTCGAACGTGCGCACCGCCGGGCCGCTGATGATGAGCGGCGTGCGCGCCTCATCAATCAGAATCGAGTCCACCTCGTCCACGATGGCGTAATGATGGCCGCGCTGGACCTGCTCCTCCTTGCGAATCGCCATGCCGTTGTCGCGGAGGTAATCGAAGCCAAACTCGGCGTTGGTGCCATAGGTGATGTCGCAGTGGTACTGCTCGCGGCGAACCTGCGGCGGTTGGTCGTGGAGGATGCAGCCCACCGTGAGTCCGAGGAATTTGTAGATCGCCCCCATCCATTCGCTGTCGCGGGCGGCGAGGTAATCGTTCACCGTGACCACGTGAACGCCGCGCCCGGCGAGCGCGTTGAGATAGACTGGCATGGTGGCGACCAACGTCTTGCCTTCGCCGGTGGCCATTTCGGCGATCTTGCCCGAATGCAGCGCCATGCCGCCGATGAGTTGCACGTCAAACGGGACCATCTCCCAGACGATCGGATGCCCGCGAACCATGATCTCGGCGCGACGCTCGGTGAGGCGGCGGCAGGTGTTCTTTACCACGGCGAACGCTTCCGGCAGAATCTCGTCCAGCACTTTCGCCAACTCGGCCTTGTCTTCGATGGCCGAAAGACGCGCCTTCCACGCGGTGGTCTTTTGGCGCAGGTCGTCGTCGGTGAGGGACGTCAACCCGGCTTCGATTTCATTGATACGGGCCACGAGCGGCCGGAGGCGTCTCACCTCGCGGTCGTTCTTCGACCCGATGATCTTCTTGACGATGAACCCAATCATGGTGGCTTTCGCAAAACGGCGCGGGGAACGCTACGGGAAGACAGCGGCAGCGTCAATGCGATTGCCCGGTTGCCAGCAACGGCCCGGAACTGCTATTGGTATGCGCCATGAGTTCGTTCCCCGTCAGCCCGGAGAAGGAAGACCAGCTTGCCCAACGCATGGCCGCGCTGGGCGTGCGCGAAGTGGACCTGGAGGAGACCTTCGTGCGTTCCCGCGGACACGGCGGGCAGAACGTCAACAAGACTTCGACCTGCGTGATGCTGCTGCACCGCCCAACCGGGTTGCAGGTGAAATGCCAGAGCACGCGCCAGCAGGGGCTCAACCGCTTCATTGCCCGCCGCCTGTTGCTGGACAAGATCGAGGAGCGCAAACATGGCTTCGTGGCGGCGGAGCGCGACCGCATCGAAAAAATCCGCCGACAAAAAAGGAAACGCTCCCAGCGGGCCAAGGCCCGCATGCTCGCCGACAAGGCGCGCCACGCCGACAAGAAAGCGCTGCGTCGTCCGGTCAAAATGGATTAAGTCGTATCCTGAGAGGGGCGCGGCCAAGCGCGTCCTCGGGCGATGAACTTGACTGGGCGGCTTCCGAAGCCGGGTTCATGGAGGCCGTCAAATGCCTTTGAACAAAACCACGTCGGCGATGCGGTGGGGGATTTCGTCCAAGACCGCATCGCTGCGGTTGGCGAGGATAATGACGGTGGATTTCCGCTCCGGGAAGCGGGCGATGCGGGTGCGGAAACCCCGGGTTTCACCGCCATGCCCGATCTCCTTCAGCCCGCGATACTCCCCCACATACCAGCCAAAACCGTAGCTGCGACCGGGGCGATCGGTCGGTATCGCAGGCGCGAAGGCTTGTTGCAGGGATTTGCGTCGGACGAGCCTCGTGGTGTAAAGCGCCGCATCCCATCGGGCAAGGTCCAGCACCGATGAATACACCCCGCCGTCTCCCAGCACCGAACTGGTCAGGCTTTGGTCCGTGCGCTGGAAACCGTGGTCCGTGGGCGAGTGGCCGAAGGCCCGGTTGGGCACTGCGCTCAGGCCCTGTTCGTACGCGAGCGTGCCTGTCATCTTCAGCGGCGCGAAGATGTGCTGCCGGAGAAACCGGGCGAAGGTCAGCCCGCTGCGTTGCTCGACGATCAGCGCCAGCAAAGCGTAGCCGGTGTTGCTGTAGCGATAATTCGTCCCGGGCTGGAAATACGTCTTGTCCTGTTGGATGAGGATGCGGAGCACATCTTGGTCGAGCACCGGGAGGGTCGTGCCTTTCGGAATCACGTCTTCATAATCCATCAAGCCCGAGGTGTGCGTGAGCAGGTGGCGCACGGTGATGGCCCGGCCGTATGGCGGAAACTCGGGGAAGAAGTCCGCCAAGGTCTCGTCAAGCGACAGTTTCCTCCGTTCGGCCAGCATCAGCACCGCCATGGCCGTGAATTGCTTGGTCACCGAGGCAAGCCGGAAATTCGTATTGGTGGAGCAGGGGACGCGTTGCTCCAGATCCGCCAGGCCGTAGCCTTTGGCGAAGATTGACCTGCCTTTGTGGATCACCATTACACTTGCGCCAGGCGTGTCGGCGGCGGTCCAGCGCGTGAAGAGCGCATCAATGGCGGCGGCTTGGTCGGAAGTGAGTGCGGCGGCGTTGGCGGACAGCGCAGTCATGAGCAACAACAGGCTTGGGGTGATTTGGTTCATCGGCCCGATTCGGGTTGGATGGTCGCGCAGACCAGCGCGCATGCCAAGTCCGCTGATTCACCGCTGCAGCGCCAAGCCGATGACGCCGGCGACGGCGATGACGGTGCCGATCAGCGAGCGTCGTGTTGGTCGTTCGCCTTCCACGATCCGTGCCAGCGGAATGACCGTCAGCGGGGTCAGCGCCGCAATGGAAAGGACAATGCCGGCAGGCAGTTGGCCCAGGGCGACTTGATAGAAGCTGACCCCGAGCGTCTGGCCCAGGATGCCATTGGCGGCGACCCACGGCCAGACAGTTTTCCATTTGCGTACCCCCACGCGGGTGTCCGGCCCGGTGCCGGCGAGATGCGCCTTGATCTCACGATGGCGCACCAAGAGCAGCCACACCGCCGCCACGACCAGCCCCCCGAGCTGCCGTTGAAAGGCGGCGGTACCACCATCCAGTGGTTGTCCTGCGGCATCGGCAACGGCGACCCCTTTGCGGCTGAGCACCGCGCCCACGGCCCCGGCCAGCGCGGCGATGGCGCAAGCGGCAACGCCGAAGACCACTTTCCGGCGTGTGATTTTCAAATGCGCTCCGGGCGCGAGCGCCAGGGAGACGCCGGTCAGAATCACTCCGCCGCAAACGAGTTGGCTGGTCCTTAGTGTTGTGCCGAGCCAGAGCCATTCGATGAGGGCGGCGAAAGGAGGCGTGAAGCAATTGGTCAGCAGCGTGGTCAGGCGCGAGCCCAACCGCGCGAGCGCCTGGAACCAAACGGTATCGCCAAGGCCGATCCCGATCAGGCCGCTGAGGAGAAACAACGGAAAGGCTTCTCCAAAGAGTCCATGTCCGGCGGTGTTGGCCCAAATCGCGAGCAGCCCCGCCGAGAGGGCGAGCCGCCAGAAGTTGGCCTCCGTGGCGCCAATGAGCCGGGCCGAGCGCCACGCGCAAACGATGGAGCCTGCCCAGAAGATCGTGGTGAGGAATGCCGCCAGCACGCGCGGACGGTAGCGGTAGTCCCCGCGGCGGAACAAGAGAAAAGCTGTCCGGCCCGTTCCGGCCAAAGCGAATCGTGCCCAAATCTGAACTCAGCGCGTCTGCCGTAGTTCGTCGTGGCGGCGCCGGGCGGTTTGACAGACCAAGCAGGCTGTGGTCCTTTGGAGCGAACCAACGAATGACGATGAAGACGACGACTTGGGTGTGGTGCGGCCTTGCGGGCTTGATGTTGGCGATGTGCAGCGGATGCGTGCTGCTGGCGGTCGGCGGCGCGGCGGCGGCGGGAGCCGGCACGGTGGCCTACGTGCGCGGCGAGTTGCAGACCACTGTGGATGCGCCGCTGGAGCGAACCTGGGCCGCGTCCCAAAAGGCACTGACCGATCTTCAGATGCCAGTGACCGATCAGGACAAGGACGGGCTGTCGGGCAAACTCACCGCGCGCGCCGCCGGGGACAAGAAGGTGGTCGTGCGCGTGAAGAAGGTAACCAGCACCGCCACAGAGTTGGGGATTCGGATTGGGACTTGGGGCGACGAGACAAAGTCTCACGAGATTCTGGAGGCGATCAAGCGTCGCCTGTGAGCGTGCTGTCCTGCAACGCGTGATTTCGCTGAACGGGAGTTGGCCGCGCGCCGCGCTCAGGGCATGAAACGTCCGGTGTGCTGGGCGTTCGCGTGAAACATGGGCCACGGCGTCTGCGCCAAGCGGGCGGTCCCTTGCAGCGCATGGACCCGATAAACAGAGGACACATAGACGGTGCCGTCTTGGCCGATCACGGGCGAGGACAGGATGTTGCCCTGAAGCCACTTTCGCCACCGAAGAGCGCCATCCGGCCCGACCGCGTAAACGCAATGATCGCGGCTGGCCACAACGATGGAACCGTCGGCACACAGGGCAGGGGACGACTCGATCTGGTCGCCTGTGGCGTATTCCCACTTCTTCGCGCCGTCGGGTCCAAACGCGCACAGCCGATGGTTCACCCCGAGGTAGATGTTGCCCTCGGCATCGAGCGCGGGCGACGAGTCCGTGGCGCCCCCGGTATGCACCGCCCAGTGCTTCGAGCCGTCGGGGTTGACCGCGTGCAACCAGCCGTTGACCGAGGCGATAAGGATTGAGGCATCGTTGGCCACCACAGGCGAGGAGATGATCGGCGCCCGCGTGGCGAACTCCCATCTCTTTGTGCCGTCAGGGTTCAGCGCGTAGAGCCGGCCATCATGCGAGCCGAAATAGACCACGCCATCGCTGTCGAGGGCCGCCGAAGAGACGATCGGCCCGCCGGTCGGGAACTCCCAGCGCTTTTCACCCGAGGGCTTGAGGGCGTAGAACTTTCGATCCCACGAGCCAAAAAAGAGCGTGCCATCCGCAGCCAGGGCTGGCGAGACATCCACCCATTGGCCGGTCTTGAAGGTCCAGATGAACTTGCCCGCGGGACTCACCGCATAGAGCCGGCGGTCCCGACAACCGAAGTAGATCGTGCCGTCAGGCGCGATGGTCGGGGCGGATTGGATTTCCACATCGGTTCGGAATTGCCATTTCAGCCGGCCTTCCGGCGTGAAGGCCAGAAGCCGGCCATCATACGTCCCGGTGTAAACCGTTCCGTCGGGGGCCAAGCCGGGCGAACACTGGCCGCCGTGCCAGATCGCGGTTTCCCAGAGATTCGTTCCCGGTGTGACCGCCGTTTGCCCCGGCGCGACCGTGGGCCGCAGCGCCGCCATTGTGGCAGCGAACGCGAGGGGCCAAAGGAAACCACCCGCCTGCCGGGCCGCCGTTCCGTTCACCAAATTGTTCGCCATGCGCCGTCAGTAAACGAGGCGACGCCAAGGCGTGCAACCCAATTCGCCCAGACATGACTTGAGCCCGACCTTCCACCCTTGTCAGTCCGCGTGGACGCCTCTAAAGTCTCCGCGCATGGAACAAGTCATCATCATTGGTTCAGGCTGCGCTGGCTGGACGGCCGCGCTTTACACGGCCCGCGCGAATCTGCGCCCCCTCGTCCTGACCGGCCAGCAACCCGGCGGACTGCTGACCACCACCACGCTGGTGGAGAACTTCCCGGGTTTCCCGGACGGCGTGGACGGTTATGAGCTCATGACCCGGATGCAGAAACAAGCGGAGCGCTTCGGGGCGCGCGCCCAGTTTGGCAACGTCGAGGCCGCGGACTTTTCCAAGCGCCCGTTCGTGTTGACCGTGGATGGCGAGAAGATCGAGAGCCGCGCGGTTATCATCGCCACCGGCGCCGGCCACCGGCATCTCGGCTTGGAAAGCGAAGCCAAGTTGGAAACCAAGGGCGTGACATACTGCGCCACCTGCGACGGCGCCCTGCCGGTTTTCCGCAACCAACCGCTGGTCGTGGTGGGCGGCGGCGATTCGGCGTGTGAGGAAGCCAACTACCTGACGCGCTTCGGCTCCGTGGTCTATCTGATCCATCGGCGCGACCAGTTGCGCGCCTCGAAGATCATGGCGGAGCGCACCCTGGCGAATCCGAAGATCAAGCCGGTTTGGGATGCGGTGGTGACGGAGGTCTTGGATGTGAAACAGGACAAAGTCACCGGCGTGCGCGTCAAGAATCTGAAGACCAACGCCGAGAGCGTGATTGACTGCGCGGGCGTGTTCGTCGCGATCGGCCATGTGCCGAACACGCAGCTTTTCAAAGGGCAGATTCAAATGGACGACGCAGGCTACATTCAACCGGTGGTCGGGGCGGCCACGAACGTGCCCGGGGTGTTTGTGGCCGGGGACTGCGCCGACCGCGTCTATCGCCAAGCCATCACAGCGGCGGGCATGGGCTGCGCGGCGGCGATTGAGGCCGAACGTCATCTGGCGGCGCAGAATTCTTGATCCAGCCTTCATTGCCGGGGCGACTTGATGGGGGCAGTGGCCAAGCACGGACCAACTCCGCGACCACCGGTTTGAGAGCAAGGGGGCGGCCGGTTGTGGCGCCCGATTCTCCTGAAACCTTGCTTGACACTCGCCTGCCCAACCGGCAACGTAGCGGCGATCTCACTGCAAGATTCCCTTGCCGTATTGATAACAATGTAAGCCCTTGCAGCGCGTGGCGGTCTGGCGACCGTTGCCAACATTGAACCTTTGGCCTCTTTCGGCGTCCAAACGAACGCCGAACCTCACAAAGTTCCGCCAGCCCGCGTAATCCGCTGCTGCGCCAATCTCAAATTTTGAAACCTATGGCCAGAACAAGCACAAAACGCGTTGCCAAATCCAAGGCAGCCAAAGCCGCCGCTGCAGCGGCACCAGAAGCAGCCGTCATCCCATCAACAGAAGAAACCGCGCCTCCGCCTCCAGTGGCGGAAGCTCCCGAAGCCCCTCCCGCCGCGCCAACCGAGGCGACAGTGCCGGAAGTGCCGGTCGGTGAGCCGCCACCGGCGCCGGTGCAGGAGCCACCCCCGCCGCCCCAGCAACCCCAGCGTCAGCAGCGCGGGCGTCACCGCGGGCGGAAGGGTGGGCCGCAGCCGCAGCCGAGCTCCCCTCCCGCGGAGGCCGAGGTCAAGGCGGAGGCTGCGGAACCCGGCAACCGCCAACGGGACAAGGTGGTGGAGTCCTTGAACATCGCCAAACTCCAGGCGATGCAGATGACCGACCTGAACAACATGGCCAAGGAGCTGGGCGTGGAGAATTTCGGCACGATGCGCAAGCACGAGGTCATCTTTCATGTGCTTCAAAAGAACGCCGAGCGCGCGGGCGTGCTGTTTTCCGAGGGCGTGCTGGAAGTGTTGCCCGAAGGATTCGGTTTTCTGCGTTCGCAGAGTTTCAACTATCTCCCGTGCCCGGAAGACATTTACGTCTCCCCATCCCAGATCCGGCGGTTCGACCTCCAGACGGGCAATCGCATCGCCGGCCAGATTCGTCCGCCGAAGGAGAAGGAGCGGTTTTTCGCGCTGCTCAAAGTCGAGGCGGTGGATGGCGAGGACCCGGACAAGGCCAAGGACAAGACCCTGTTCGACAACCTGACGCCGCTGTTTCCGAACAAGCGGTTCATTCTGGAGACTGTCTCGGACGAACTGAGCACGCGGGTGCTCGACCTGGTGTGCCCCATCGGCAAGGGGACGCGCGGCTTGATTGTGGCGCCGCCGCGCACCGGCAAGACCGTGCTGATGCAGAAACTCGCCAACGCCATCCTCAAGAACAATCCGGAGGTTTACCTGTTCATCCTGCTGATTGACGAACGCCCGGAGGAAGTGACCGACATGGAACGCTCCTGCAAAGGCGCGGAGGTCATCAGTTCCACGTTCGATGAACCGCCGGAGCGGCACGTGCAGGTCGCCGAGATGGTCAGTGAAAAGGCCAAGCGCATGATCGAGCACAAGAAGGATGTCGTCATCCTGCTCGATTCCATCACGCGGCTGGCCCGCGCGTACAACACCGTCCAGCCGCATTCCGGCAAGATTCTGTCCGGCGGCGTGGACGCCAATGCGCTCCACAAGCCGAAGCGTTTCTTCGGCGCGGCGCGCAACATTGAGGAAGGGGGGTCGCTGACGATCATCGCCACGGCGCTTGTGGATACGGGCAGCCGCATGGATGAGGTCATCTTCGAGGAGTTCAAGGGTACCGGCAACATGGAAGTGCATTTGGACCGGGCGCTGGTGGATCGGCGCATCTTCCCCTCGATCAACATCGAGCGTTCCGGCACGCGGAAAGAGGAGTTGCTTTATCATCCGGAAGAACTGAACCGGGTAGTGTTGCTCCGTCGCGCGCTCACCGGAGTCCCGCCCGTGGAGGCGATGGACCTGCTGTTGGGCAAGCTCAAGAAGACCCGCAGCAACATCGAGTTCCTGCTCAGCATGGCGGTGAGTTGAGCTGCCGCAGCACGCCGGTTGGATGGAACAGGGGCGCGAGTCTTCAAATGCGCCCCTGTTTGGTGTCCGGCTTGCGGCTGTGGCTTAACCAGACTAAATGTTACGCGTGCAAATTCCTGTTCAACCGGTCCGGTTCCGGCCTCGCGCCCAACGCGCGGTCGTTCTCCTGCTGCCCTTGGTGCTGGCGTTCGGCTGCCGCCGCGAAGAAATCCAAGTCTATCGGGTCGAAAAGGACTCGTCCGCGAAGGCAACCGTGGCCGATCCGCATGCCGGACATGACCCTGCCGCCAACCCGCACGGGGGCATGGGTGGCGCGGTCGTCCTGCCCAAGCTCGGCTGGAAACTTCCCGCCGGTTGGACCGAGCAGCCGCCCTCCTCGATGCGCGTGGCCAGCTTCGCGATCAACGGTTCGGAGGGTCAAACGGCCGATGTCGCGGTGATTCCGCTGCCGGGGGTGACCGGACGTGATCTCGACATGGTCAACATGTGGCGTAGTCAGGTGCGGTTGGAGGCGATTGACGCTGCGGGATTGGAGCGGCTCGTGACCAAGACTCCAATAGGAGGCGCGGAGGGCAAGCTGTTTGACATGGTTGGCGAAACGATTCTTGAGGGGGCAAAGTCTCCGTTGCGGGTGTTGGTGGCCCTGCTGGATCGGGAAGGTTCGGCGTGGTTCTTCAAGATGACCGGGCCCGATCCGTTGGTCGGCGCGCAGAAGCCCGCGTTCGTTGATTTTTTGAAATCTGTTGAGTTTCGAGCGAGCGGAGCAACGGAAACAGCGGCGTCCGTCCCGTCGGGCGCGACTCCGATGAACTCCGACGGGTCGGCTGCATCAGGTGGGGGCAAGCCAGATTGGGCGGTGCCGGAGGGATGGCGGGAAGCGCCGGCGGGGCAGTTCCTCTTCGCGAAATTCGTCATCGCGGGCGAAGGGAGTGCGCAAGCCGTGGTTAACATCAGCATGTCGGCGGGAGAGGGTGGCGGTTTGGTGGGCAACGTGAACCGCTGGCGCGCGCAACTCGGCTTGAGCGAACAGTCGCCCGACGAAATCCGCAAAGCCGTGACCGCGGTGGAGACCCCCGGAGGCAAAGCCATGTTTGTCGAGATGGCCGGCACGGACGCTAAATCCGGCCAGACGGCGCGGTTGATCGGCGCGGTGGTGCCGCAAAACGACCGCACGTGGTTCTACAAACTCATGGGCGATGGCAAGATCGTGGAGGCGCAGAAGGCGGCGTTCACGCGATTCGTGCAATCCGTGAAATACTGACATGCTCCTCGACCGACTGATCACGCTGTTCACCTCCCTCAAGCTCACCGTCGTTTGCCTCGTGCTGGCGATGTTGCTGGTGTTTTTCGGCACCATCGCGCAGGTGGAGATGGGCCTCTACAAGGCCCAGAATGAGTTCTTCCGCAGCTTCTTGGTCTATTGGGGCCCGCCGGGTGCGGGTTGGAAGGTGCCCGTGTTTCCGGGCGGCTATTTAGTGGGGGGTGTTCTGCTCATCAACCTCTTCGCCGCTCACCTCCGTTACTATCGCTCCGGCTTCAAGAAGCTCGGCATCGTGCTGATCCACTTGGGCATTGTGCTGCTTCTCCTCGGCCAGTTCGCCACGGACCTGCTGTCCGTGGAAAGTTCGATGCACCTGCGTGAGGGGGAAACCAAGAATTACTCCGAGGTGGACCGGCGCACGGAACTGGCCATCGTGGAAGTATCCGATCCCAAGCAGGACAAGGTCGTCGCCATCCCCCAGGGCGTGCTGCAACGGCAGGGTGAGATTTCGCATTCCGAACTGCCCTTCACGGTGCGCGTGAAGCAGTTCATGGCGAATTCCACTGTGGCGGATCGCAAGCCGAACTCGAACGAGCCGGCGGCGGCGGGGCAGGGTTTTGGCCCGCAGATCACGGTCAAGGAACTGCCGCACGTCACCGAGATGAATCGGCGCGACATTCCCAGCGTCCTCGTGGAAATCGCGACCCTGAAGGGCTCGCTCGGCACCTGGCTCGCGACGGAATTCATCAGCCAGCCCCAGAGGTTCACCGTGGACAATCGCACGTTTCAGTTGATGCTCCGTCCCCGCCGCGAATACACGCCCCACAGCTTGAAACTTCTCGACTTCCGGCACGACAAGTATCCCGGGACCGAGATCCCAAAGAACTTCTCGAGCCGCGTGCAGCTTCACAACCCCAAGACCGGGGAGCAGCGCGAGGTGCTGATTTACATGAACAACCCCCTCCGTTACGGCGGGGCGACCTACTACCAGGCGAGCTTCGACACCGATAACCAAGGCAGCATTCTTCAAGTCGTGCGCAATCCGAGCTGGCTGACGCCTTATCTGGCGTGTGTGATGGTGAGCGCGGGCTTGGTGCTCCAATTCCTGATGCATCTGGTTGGCTTCCTCGGCAAACGGAGGACTACATGAACAAGTTCTTACTCAAAGTCATCCCGTGGTGCCTGCTGGCCGTCTTCGTGGCGGAAGTCGTTGCCATTTTGATCCCCAAACCGGAAAAGGGCTTTCACCTCCAGGAGTTTGGCCGCCTGCCGGCTCTGCTGAATGGGCGCGTGCAGCCGCTGGACTCCGTGGGGCGCAACGCCCTCCTGCAGATCCGCGGCACGGCCTCCGTTCCCCTTGAGGAGAAGAAGTCCTACGAGTTCTGGAAACACCCGAAAAAGCTCAAGGCCACCGAATGGTTGATGGAAGTTACGATGAAGCCGGCGTTGGCCGATACGCGACCCATCTTTCTCATTCACCATCCGGACTTGCTCAACGAATTGAACTTGCGGGGTAAGGGCAAGGAGAAGTCCGGCCTGTTTTACTTCAGCTACCAGGAACTCGCCGACTGCCTTGCGAAGATCGAAAGCGAAGGTCGCCAGGTGATGGGGGTGGACTCGCAGCTTCGGACCGCCTACCAGAAACAAGTGGCCAAGGTCTTCAACGCGATCTACCTCTACCGCCGGCTCAAGAACACTCTTCAGCCCGAGGCGACGAAGGATTTCGCAGCCGAGTTGGCTGCCTTCCAGCAGGCCATTCCTGCTGGGATTGCCGCGCTCAAGGCCCAGCGAACCGGTGGGCCGTTTGAGAAAGAAGAGTTGGACCGGTTGGTTGGATTTCTGCAGTCCTACGACGCCATGTCGCAACAGGCTTACGCCTTTACGGTGCCGCCGCTTAAGCCAGATGCTCCGCGGGAGGAGTGGCGGAACCTGGGCCAGGTGCTGTTTGGCGCGGGCGTGCGGGGCGAGGCTATTCCGCCGGTGGTTCATTGGTATGCCGCGATGGCGAGCGCATACGGGCAGGGTCAGGTCGCACCGTTCAACCAAGCGGTGGCCGAGTATCGGGCGTGGCTGGAAGCCAATGCGCTGGCGGAAATGAAGAAGGGTCGAGCGGAGTTCTTCTTCAACAATCTCCAGTCGTTTTTGCACGCCATGATCATGTACCTGTGCGCGTTCGTGCTGGCCGCCGGGGCCATGTTGACGATCGGCGTCTGGCCGGGTGGTTCCGAGATGCTCCGGCGCTCGGCCTTCTACATCACGCTCCTCGCCCTGGCGGTGCATACCGCCGGCTTGTTCTATCGCATGTGGCTCGAACATCGGCCCCCGGTGACGAACCTTTACTCCTCGGCGATCTTCATCGGCTGGGCGGTGGCGATCCTCGGCGTCGTGCTCGAACGCATCTATCGCGTCGGGATTGGCGTGGCCGCGTCGTCGCTGGTTGGCTTCGTTACGCTCATCATCGCCCACAATCTCGCGCTCGGCGGGGATACCATGGAGATGATGCGCGCGGTGTTGGACAGCAACTTCTGGCTCGCCACGCATGTCATCACCATCACGCTGGGTTACGCGGCCATGTTCATGGCGGGGTTCTTGGCGATCCTCTATGTGCTGGTGGGTTTCTCCACTCCGCTGCTTCGACGTGGATTGGGCCAAGACGCTGTGCAAGTCGCCGCTCCGGGAGTGCCCACCATCGGCGTGGCGCTGGGGAAGATGGTCTATGGCGTCGTTTGTTTTGCCACCTTGTTCAGCTTTGTCGGGACGGTGCTGGGCGGCATCTGGGCGGATCAATCCTGGGGCCGATTCTGGGGGTGGGATCCCAAGGAGAACGGCGCGCTGCTGATAGTGCTCTGGTGCGCCGCGATTCTGCACGCCCGTTGGTGTGGCTGGATACGTGAACGCGGCCTGATGATCATGTCCATCTTTGGCAACATCGTCACCGCCTTCTCTTGGTTTGGGGTGAACATG
>CAZJTM010000003.1:0-84167 GCA_964548925.1 uncultured Verrucomicrobiota bacterium
CAACTCACCAACACAAGGCGAACACAAGCGCCCCCCCACCCCCTCCCTCTCCCCCGGTGGGGGAGACGGCGTCCGGAGGACGGGTGAGGGGGAAAACGACGTCCCAATCGGATCGCCGCTTGCCGAAACCGAACGGCAGCAGATCATCTGCGAAGCCTCCGTGGAAGTGGCGCGGCCCGTTGCCTACGGCGTCGGCATCATTCTCGTGGTCTTTCTGCCGATCCTCACGCTCGAAGGCATCGAGGGCAAGTTGTTCAAACCGATGGCGCTCACGCTGATCTTCGCGCTGCTCGGTTCGTTGCTGATCGCACTCACGCTGACACCCGTGCTCGGGTCGCTCTTTCTGCCCAAAGTGGTCAAAGAGCGCGAGCCGTGGCTGGTGCGGCTGGCGCATCGGGTTTATGCGCCTGCGCTGGAGTGGGCCCTGCGCCGCCGGGCGCTGACGCTAGCGGGCGCGGCGGTGTTGTTCGCGCTAACGGCATTGCTGGCCGCGCGCTTGGGCGGCGAGTTTCTGCCAAAGCTCGGCGAAGGCGCAATCGTCGGCACGACGGTGCGGCTGGCGGGCATTTCCGTGGACGAAGCCGTGACACAGAACGACCGCATCGAGCGCGTGCTGTTGACGGAGTTCCCAGATGAGATCGAGCACATCTGGACGCGCCTGGGCACTGCGGAGGTGGCGACTGATCCGATGGGCGTCGAGCTCGCGGATTTCTTCCTGGCGCTCAAGCCGCGCGGACAATGGAAAAAGGCGCGGACACAATCGGAATTGACCGAACAGATGCGCGCGGTGCTGGCGCAAGTGCCGGGGTTGAAGCCCGCCTTCAGCCAGCCCATCGAGATGCGCATGAACGAACTCATCGCCGGCATCCGGGGCGACATCGGCGTAAAGGTCTATGGCGATGATCTCGAGGAGTTGCGCCGGATCGGCGGCGAAGTGCAGTCGGTGCTGGCGGGCATTCGCGGCGCAAGCGAAGCCTCGGTGGAACAGTTGACCGGGCAAACCTTCTTGCAGGTGAAGGTGGATGCGGAAGCCATCGCCCGCTACGGCGTGCCGACGCGCAACGTGTTGAATGTCGTCGAAGCTGTCGGCTCGCGGCGCGTGGGCGACGTGCGCGAGGGGCAACGGCGGTTTCCGCTGGTGGTGCGGCTGCCGGACGCGCAGCGCACCGACCCGGACGCGCTGGCGGCAACGCTGATCCCGACCGCCGCCGGGCCGATTGTGCCGCTGAACCAACTCGCGAAGATCACGGAACTGCAAGGGCCGGCGACGATCAACCGCGAGTGGGGCAAGCGCCGCATCACCGTCCAATGCAACGTGCGCGGCCGTGATGTGCAGAGCTTCGTGGCTGAGGCGAAGGCGAAGATCGCTTCGCTGGTGAAACTGCCGGACGGTTACACGATCGAATGGGGCGGCCAGTTCGAGAACATGGAACGCGCGAACCGGCGGCTGAGGTTCGTCGTGCCGATGGCGTTGGGGCTGATCTTCGTGCTGCTCTACTTCAGCCTCAAATCATTGCGCGACGTGGGCATCGTGGCGTCGGGCATTCCGCTGGGCTTGGTGGGAGGCGTGCTGGCGTTGTGGCTGCGCGGGATGCCGTTCACCGTGAGTTCGGCCATTGGCTTCATCGCGTTGAGCGGCGTGGCGATTCTGAACGGCCTAGTGCTGGTCACGTTCATCAAGCAGAAGCTCGAAGCGGGCACACCGCTGGAGCAAGCCGTGCGCGAAGGCTGCCTGGTGCGGCTGCGTCCGGTGCTGATGACGGCGCTGGTGGCCGCGGTGGGTTTCATCCCGATGGCGGTGAACGTGGGCGTGGGCGGTGAAGTGCAACGTCCGCTGGCCACGGTGGTCATTGGCGGCATTTTCACCAACACACTGCTCACGCTGCTGGTGCTGCCGGCGCTGTATGTGGGGCATTGGGGCGGGCGGCGGGCCCCATAGGCTGGTGCTCCGACTGGTTTGATGGGGCTGACAAGTCCGACGCCTCCGACCAGTGAGACGCACGAATGGCAGCCGGGCCCGCGCCCCATGCTAACCGGCGCGAAACGAGATGCGCTGGATCAAATCGCGGCCGAAGGCGTATTGCAGGCGGGTGAGAATCTCCTTGCGGCGGTACCGCACGATCTCGCTGAGCCACGCGCTGCTGTCCACCGTGACGAATAGCGTGCCTTTGCGGATGCCGGTGGGCTGGGCATGCGCGACGATGTTGGGGTCAATCAGGTTGTTCCAGACCCGCACCACCTCGGCCTCCGCCTGCCGCCGTTCAATTCGGAGTTCCTTGAGGACTTGCGGCATGACCTCGCCCGTCGAACGCGCGCGGACAGTGCGGGCGATTTCCACAGGCGTGAGGTCCACGCCGCGCCATTGCGCGAGAACGCGCTGGCGTGCGGTGGCCCGGCGCGGGCCGAGCGGCGGCATGAACTTGGAGGGAAACGGGCGCATGTCGGTGGCGGTTATGCCTTAGGAACCGCCGGGGCGCAATCCCCAAGGCAGCAAATGTGGCGCGCCAGCGGTTGTCTCATGGGCGCGCTGGGGTCGCGTTTCACTTCTGGTTCCGTCGGACCAGAATCAAGTCCTCGTTGTGAAAACCTGTGAACAACCTGCCAAATGCGGGACCCGCCAGCATTACCCCCTCGCCGGTGCATTCGCGCCAATATTCCGCCCAATGGGGGCAACCTTCCACGATGATGGACTCAACCACACCCTCCCAGTCACCGATCCGGATTGAATCCCCTTCACGCACAGGCTCACCATTCAAATAGGTGGGCTCGCCCTTCTTCTTCACGCCGACGCTGCGGTTCCAGTTTACGACTTCACCCCCGGATGCTCATCCAGCACCAGCACCCCGTGTGGCGGCAGATCGTAGTTGCCCGTAACCGTGGCGCCGGTGAGGTAATCATGCATCGGTTTGAAAAACTGGAGGCGCACCGGCGAGTTTTGGTGGTTGAGCAGGAAGAACACTTTCGTGCCTTCCTTTTGGCGCATGCTCACCTCCACCGTGTCGGGCACTTTGATGAGCGGATGCAGGCTGCAGATCTGCCGCAGCCAGACGACGAGGTCGTAGTAGAAATGTTGGGCGCTCTGGGTGCCGATGTAGATCGCCTTGCCCAGACCAAACGAGTTCATCGTCATGGCGGGTTTGCCGGAATAGAAGTCTTTCGCGTAGGTCGCCAGAATCTGGCATTCCCTCGGCTCAATGATGTCGCACCAGAGCCGCGCGGGGTGTAGGTGGCTGGTCTGAAACGCGCCTTTGAACGTGAGATGATTCTCCTCGTTCGGCGGCAAGGCGTCGAACTCGATCACCTCCATGCCGAACAAATCCGTCAGGTCGTGCGGATAACCGTTGTCCGGCGCCATGTGATGTTCATCCACCAAGCCGGTGTTGAAGGTGCTCACCAGCGTGCCACCGTTTTGGACGTAAAGTTTGAGCATGTCCGCTTCGCCGCCGGAGAGCAGGAACAGCGAGGGCGCGAAGACAAGGCGATACTTTGAGAGGTCCTCGGAGGGGCGGGCAAACTCGACGGGGATGTTCCGGTCGTGCAGGGCGGTATAGATGAGTTGGATGTGCTCGCGGAGGCTGAAATGTTTGTTGGGCTGGTTGGGCTGCTGGAGCGCCCATTCATTGTAATGGCTGTAAAGGATGGCCACCTCCGGGACCACGTGCGTGTCCTTGAGCACGGGCGCCAGGAGCTTCATCTCCTCGCCCAGTTGGCTGATCTCGCGGTAGATGCGGTTCTCCTTGCGCCGGCAATGGGGCATGACCGCGCCATGGAATTGTTCCGTGCCGAAGCGGGACTGCCGCCAGCGGAAGAACAAGATCGCATCCGCGCCGCGCGAGACGAGTTGGTAGGTGAACATGCGCAGCACGCCGGGGCGGACCAGCGAATTCACATCCTGCCAACTGACGTTGCCCGCCTTGTGCTCGATCACCCAGAAACCGGTCTCGCGATCCGGCGTGCGGATGCCGGTCTTCTTGAGCGAGCGCAGCATGTCAATCTCACAGGCCGCCTCGGCGGATTTCGCCCGCACCGCGGCGGCGCTTTCCGCCGCCACAAAGTCCAGCACCTCGGCAAGATCGAAGTGATCAAAGCGGTGGATCAGCGGCTTGAGGTTGGTGGTGACCGGGCGATTGGGCGAGAGCGTGCGCAGCAGGTCGGCCTGCATCTTGACGTATTGCACGATAGTGTCGCTGCAAAAGCGGCGCCAATCCAGCACCAGCGCGGGATTGTGCCAGGTGGGGGCGCGCTGGGGCATGGGGACTTCATCCCAGGCGCTCACCACCTGTCCCCAGTGGCGCAGGCCCATCTGGTCGTTCAACTTCTGGATCGTTTCGTACTTCGCCTGCAACCACAGGCGCCACTCCTTGCGGGAATCCTCGTTGAACGCCTCTTCGGTGAAATTGCCGCCGATGGCGTTGTCAATCTGCCAGGCGATGAGTGCGGGATGATCCCCCAGCGCTTTGGCCATCGCCGTCACGATCCGCCGCGAATAATCCCAGAAGGCGTCGCTGCTCAGGCAGACCGCCCGGCGCGTGCCCTCATGCTTCACCAAGCCGTGATCGTCCACCGGCAGGATTTCGGGATGCTTTTTCGTCAGCCAGATCGGCGGAGCGGCGGTGGGCGTGCCGAGGATCACCTTGAGGCCGGCCTTGTCCAAGAGGTCCATGACGCGCCGCAACCAAGCGAAGTCGTATTTGCCTTCCTCCGGCTCGCAGAGTCCCCAGGTGAATTCGCCGACGCGCGCGACGTTGAAGCCGGCCTGGCGCATCAGGGCGATGTCTTCCTCCCAGCAAGCTTCTGGATTCTCGGGGGTGCCTCCGTACGGGTAAACCCAGTGCTCGGGGTAGTAATCAACGCCGAAATACATAAATGTTTCTCCCGCTGCCTGTTGGTTTGTTGCCCTGACTCTAGGCCGCGCCGCGCGGTCCTGCAACGGAAAACTCGTCTCCGGCGCAAGGCCTCCCCATGAACCTTGGCATGGCGGCCTCTCGGCAGAACGCCACCATCTTTCTCCTCCATGAGTTTGCGGCGCTCTCCCAAGATGCCATACCGTTCAAGGCGCGGACCTTTGTGGGACTTCTCGCGCTGCTCCGGGCGGAGTCCCGGAGTAGCGTCGGTCCGTGGCGCGGACACGCCGGGAAGCCGGCAACAAGTCGGCGTTCCGCCCCGCTTGCAGGCGTTGCCTAGCCGAACGGTTGCGCCGGGAAACATTTTCCTCCTGCCCGCGCGGAGCCTGCGGTTTTGGCCGGTTTTGGGCGCTGGCACTGCCACTGCTCAGCAGAGCGCGGAAAAGTCTGCATGATCGAAGCGCTGTTCAGTCAACCGAATTACGTGACCGCCAAGAAGGCGCTGGACGGCATTGCCCTGCGGCAACAGGCCATTGCCAGCAACTTGGCGAACTTGGAGAAGCCGGGCTACAAGCGGCTGGACTTGGCCCCCAGCTTCAAGGCCGAACTGGATCGCGCGGCGGCGGCGCAGGATGCGCAGCAGATCGCCGGGTTACAGCCGACACTCGCCTTGGACCCCAACGCCGGCTCCAGCGGGCCCAATGGCAACAATGTCAACTTCGAACAGGAGATGCTTGCCTTGAACCAAAACGCCCTGGCCCATGCCGTAGAAACCCAGTTGGTCACCGGGGCGCTGTTGAAACTCAAGCTCGCCATCACCGGCAAAGCCTGATTTCCGCCATGATTGACCTCCTCAACGGCATCCAAAGCACCCGGGCCGCCCTCACCGCCGAGCGGTTCCGGATGGACATCATTGCCCAGAACATCGCCAACGCCCAAACCACCCGGGGGCCGGATGGCAAGCCCTACCAGCGCCAAACCGTCGTCTTCGAGGACAGTTTGCAGCAGGCGGTCGGGGCCAACGGCCAGACGCCCCTCTTGCGCGTCGCGCGCGTCGAAAAGGATCCCCGCCCCGGCAAGAGCGTCCTCATGCCCGGGCACGCCGACGCCGACGCCAAGGGCATGGTCACCATGCCCAACGTCAACATCCACGAAGAGATGGCCGACCTCATCACCGCCTCCCGCGTCTTTGAAGCCAACCTCTCAGTGGTGCGCAACGCCCGGACCATGGCGATGCAAACCCTCGCCATTGGCAAACGCTGACACCCCTGATACCCCATGTTCCCCCTTGGCGCCATCGCTCCCTCGCTCCCCAGCGCGAATCTCATGCCGCGCTTGGACGCGCTCGCGGAGCAAATCCCGGGGTTGCAGGCGCCGAACCTGACCGGCCCAGCCGCCACCGACCGGCCTGCCAGCGTTTCCCCCGGCCTGCCTTCCGGTGATGCCTTTGGCAGCATCTTGGGCCGCTTCGTGCAGGATGTGAACGCCCGCCAAGCCGCCGCAGGCGAGGCTGTGCGCGGCCTCCAGACCGGAGAGAATGTCTCGTTGCACCAAGCGGTCATTGCCATGGAAGAGGCTAGCGTCTCTTTCCAACTCATGGTTGAAATGCGCAACAAGCTCCTTGAGGCCTACCAGGAACTCATGCGCATGCAGATTTGATGGCTGAATGGAAAACCGAAACCCAACACCAACCATGACTTTCCGCACTCCGCTTTGCGCCTAGCCCGATGAACCAAAACCTCGCCAAACTCCTGGGTCAACTCCACGAAATCTGGAAGCAACTGGGCGTACCCCAGCGGGCCAGCGTTATCGGCGCCACCCTCGTGCTCCTCGGCGGGCTCGTCAGTCTGAGCGTCTGGTCCTCCCGCCCCCAATTCAGTCTTCTCTACGGCAAGCTCTCCGACACCGAATCCGCCAAAGTCATCCAGGCCCTCGAAGACGCCAAGGTCGCCTACAAGATCGGCGGCGGCGGCAGCAGCATCCTCGTCCCCGCTGACAAAGTCCACGTCATGCGCATGCAACTCGCGGGCCGCGGCATCCCGCGCGGCGACGGCGTCGGCTTCGAGATCTTTGACAAGCCCAACTTCGGTATTTCCGACTTCGTGCAGCGCGCCAATTACGTCCGCGCCGTGCAGGGCGAACTGGCGCGCACCATCAGCCAGATTGACGAAGTCGAATCCGCGCGCGTGATGATCGTGCTGCCGGAGAACCGGCTGCTGCTCGACAAAGACAAACACTCCACCGCGTCCGTCTTCGTGCGCATGCGCGGCAACTCCCAGCTTCAACCCCAGTCCATCAACTCCATCCGCTTCCTCGTCGCCAATGCGGTCGAGGGCCTCAAACCCAACTTCGTCAGCGTGGTGGACAACCTCGGCAACGTCCTGTCCGAAAACGCCGACAACGATTCCTTCACGGGCCAGACCACCAGCCAGCTCGCCGCCCGCCGCAACCTCGAGCAATACCTTGGGAAGAAAGCCCAGGACCTGCTCGAAAAAGTCGTGGGCCCGGGGCAGGCGCTGGTCCGGGTCGCCGCCGAGATCAACTTCGACTCCTCCACGCGCACTGAGGAACGATACGACCCCGACAACCAAGCCATCCGCACCCAGACCAAGGACGAGGAGAGCAACGACACGACGACCACGGCGGCCAGCCCGCCCGCAGCCGGCGCCGGCGGCGGGGCTTCGCCCGACACCAACACCACGCAGACGGCGGCGGCCCCGGTCAGCAACACGCGCAACAAAAAAACCACGTCGAGTGTGACCTACGAACCCAGCAAGGTGACCAGCAACCTGATTCAAGCGGCGGGCAGTTTGCGGCGGCTCTCCGCGGCGGTCACCATCGCCGCGCGGTTCGAGGGCCAGGGGGCCGATCGCAAGATGGTGCCGCGTTCCAAGGAGGAAATCGAGAAGCTCAAAAACATCGTCCGCAGCGCGTTGGGCATCCAAAACGGCGCGGACGGTTCGCGCAACGACGAGATCACGCTGGAGGAGATGCCGTTCAACGACCAGTTTGCCACGGATCTCACCCGCGAGTTGGACCTGCAGAAGCGGCAGGAGTTCTGGTGGGAACTGGCCCGGACCGCGGCCTATCCGGCGCTGGGGCTGATCGCGTTGGTCACGCTGATCATGATCTTCAAACGCACCCCCGTGCAGGACATCCCGCTCGGCGTGCCCGTGGGTCGCCTGACACATGCCCGCAACGGGAACGGGAACGGCAACGGCCACCGCCCCGCCTTGCCCGACTGGGGCCGCGAGATGCGTCCCGACATCGTCACCGTGGATGTGCTGAACCGGTTGGTGAAAGAGAATCCCGCAAACATGTCGCAAGCCATCCGTGATTGGATGAACAAGAGCCGCGCTGCTGAACAATAAACCGTCATGCCTGTCGCCCCTGACACCTCGATGAATGGCGCCGAAAACGGCGTTGAGAATGGCGCGTTGACCAAAACGCAGAAACTCGCCGCCTTGCTGGTCATGCTGGGGCCGGAGAGCGCGGCCGAGTTGCTCAAGGGGTTTCAGCCCGCCGAGATCGAGACGATTTCGCGGGACATGTCGCGGTTCAACCTGATTTCCCGCGAGCAGCAGGAGGAAATCCTGGAGGAATTCTCCGCCGTCGCCATCGAGGCCAGCACTTCCATCGCGGCCGGGGTGGATGTCACGCGCACGACGCTGGAGAAAGCCCTCGGTAGTTTCAAGGCCGGCGACATCTTGGGCCGTGTGTTGCCGACCCGGCAGCCCGCCAGCGGCGCCATGCAGACCATCGCCGAGATGGATTCGCGCCACATCTTCAACCTCATTCGCGACGAACAGCCGCAGACCATCGCTTTCGTCGTCAGCCACCTGGCGCCGGAAAAGGCGGCGCAAGTGCTCGGCTTGCTGCGCTTGGAGCAACGCGATGCCATCATCGAGCGCCTGGCCACACTCGCCCCCACGCCGGTGGAGGTGACCGAAAAGGTGGTGGAAGTGCTGAACGCGAAGCTCGGCGTGAAGCAAACCCGCGCCCTTTCCCAAACCGGCGGCCTCACCAACGCGGCGGATATTCTCAACGCCATGGACAAGGGCGTCACCCGTACCCTGCTGGCCACGATGGAGGAGCGCAATCCCGAACTTTGCCAGGCCATTCGGAAAAAGATGTTCACCTTCGAGGACCTGCTCGGCCTCAACGGCCAGTCCATCCAGCGCATCATGCGCGAGACCGACATGCGCGATCTGTCCATCGCGCTCAAGAAGGCGAGCGAGCCGCTCAAGAAGCTGCTGCTCTCGAACATCTCCCGCCGCGCCGCCGAGGCTGTGCAGGACGAGATGAACTTCATGGGCCACGTCAAGTTGCGCGACGTCGAAGCCGCCCAGTTCCGCATCATTGACGCCGTCCGCAAACTCGAAGCCGAGGGTGAGATTGACCTCGACGAAGCCCGGGCCAACGAATATGAGCTGGTGTGAAACCCTTACCCTCACGCAGCCGTTGCGCGATGTCCGCCCGCTGACGCCCATCCCGGCGCTCGAAGCCGAGCATCGCCAGCGCGAGGCGGAGGCCGCGGCCTACGAGCGGGGCCGCCGGGACGCGGAGAAAGCGTTGCGCGAGCAATTGCTCCAACAACGTTCCGAACTGCTGGAACTCCACCAAGGCGTGGTAGATGCGCTGCGCCACGCGGTCGGCCAGGTGGTTGCCGAAACCGAGGACGCGCTCCTGAATCTCGCGCTCGAGGCCGCCCGGCGCTTGGTCGCCGGCCTGCCCATCAGCGTGGAGTTGGTGGAGGGCGTGGTGCGGGAGGCCCTGACCCATGTCGAGGACAATGCCGAGATCACCGTGCATCTGCATCCGGATGACCTGGCCTTGTTGCGCAAGCACGATTCCCCGTTGCTGCACGGTTCGCCGGAAACCGGCCCGTTGCGCTTTGTCGGATCGGCCGAAACGGCCCGCGGCGACTGCCTGATCCAAACGCGCTTTGGCCTGCTGGACGCGCGCCGCGAAACCAAGCTGGAACAACTCCGCGAATCCTTGAAACCATGAACGCGCCCCTCACCCGTAACGGCGCTTGTGAAAATGCCGGGGCACTGCGGTTTGACCACCGCGGCGCTCGCGAATGCCCCACACCATGACTCCGAGTCCCAGATGTTCCGTCCGGCGGATTGAGACCGCCCTGCAACGCGTGCGCCAGGCGCGCGTGACCGAGACCTGCGGTCGGGTCGTGCAGGTCATCGGGCTGGTCATCGAGTCGGAAGGTCCGGTCGCCGCCGTCGGCGAGGTGTGCCGCATCCAATCGGCGCACCGGAACGAGACCACGTTGGCGGAAGTGGTGGGTTTCCGGGATCACCATCTGCTGCTCATGCCGCTGAGCGAGTTGCACGGCATTCACCCCGGCAGCGAGGTGATTGCGACGGGCGCACCCATGCGGCTGGGCGTGGGCAACGCCCTCAAGGGCCGGGTGCTGGATGGCGTGGGCAAACCGCTCGACGATCTCGGGCCGGTCGTCACGGAGCACACGGTGGGCTTGAATCTGCTTCCGCCGCATCCGCTCAAGCGCCAGCGCATCCGCGACGTGTTCCAGACCGGCATCAAGGCGATTGACACCTTCACGCCGTGCGGCCGCGGTCAGCGCATGGGCATTTTCGCCGGCAGCGGCGTCGGCAAGTCCACCTTGCTGGGCATGATGGCTTCGCACGCCGAAGCCGACGTGAACGTGATTGCGCTCATTGGCGAGCGCGGCCGTGAAGTGCGGGAGTTTCTGGAGCGCGATCTCGACGCCGTGGGACGCGCGAAGTCCGTGGTCATCGTGGCCACCTCGAACGAGCCGGCGCTGCATCGCGTGAAAGGCGCGTTTCTGGCGATGGCCATCGCGGAATATTTCCGCGACGCGGGGTCGAATGTGTTGCTGATGATGGACTCCGTCACACGGCTGGCCATGGCCCAGCGCGAAATCGGCCTGGCTGTGGGCGAGCCGCCCACGACCCGCGGCTACACGCCCTCCGTCTTCTCGATGCTCCCGCAGTTGCTCGAACGCGCCGGCACGGGCGAGCACGGCACGATCACCGGCCTGTTCACCGTGTTGGTCGAGGCCGACGACATGAACGATCCGATTGCCGACGCGGTCCGTTCCATCCTGGACGGACACATCGTGCTGAGCCGGGAACTGGCCACCCAGAATCATTACCCGGCGATTGACGTGCTGGAAAGCGTGAGCCGCTTGAATCGCGACCTGCTCTCCCCGGATCAGTTGGCCGTCACCGCCGCCGCGCGCGAGCACCTGGCCATCTACCGCAAGAACCAGGACCTGATCAACATCGGCGCCTACCCGATGGGCAGCAACCCGGCGATTGATCACGCCATCGCACTGCACAATCCGCTCAATCAATTCCTCCGCCAGGGCGTGACCTCCGGGCTGGAAGCCGGGCGGAGTTGGGGGCTGCTCAAGGAAGTCCTGGCCAAGCCCGTGCCCCCGATGCCGGCGGCGGAATCCAAGTCCCAAACCCCAAACCTCAAAGCCCCCGCGGCCAGCGCCGCCCGGAGATGACGTCGCCATGATGAACTCGAACAGCGCTTTTTCCGGAGAGGGAAGAGGGAAGAGAGTAGAGGGCCGGGGATTCTCCCCTCTCCCCTCTCCCTTCTGTTCGTCCCCGTCCCTGAACCGCACTCTCTAGCATGAAAGCATTCCGCTTCTCCCTTCAACCGATCCGCGTGCTCCGCGAACAAAAGGAGCACGAGGCGCAACAAAAATACGTGCAGGCCCTGCGCGCCTGCGAAGAGGCCGCCGCCCGGGTGCGGAACGCCAGCGCCGAACTGGCCAGTTGCTGGTCGCTGTTGGGGGAAGAGCTGGCGACGGGCACCGAGGCCACCGAACTCTTGCGCACTCGCGCCTGGTGCAATGTGCTTGAGCTCCGCCTCAAAGAACACGCCAGCGCGCTGGAGGAAGCCCGCCACAACATGGACGCGGTCTGGCGCGACATGATGCTCGCCACCCGCGACCGCGAGGCGATTGACCATTACCACGACAAACAGCGCCGCGCCTATGACCGCGACCTCCAGCGGGCGGAGCAGAAGGAATTGGACGAACTCGCATTGCGTGGTCGCCAGTTGCCCAGCGTTCTACGCGTCCCGCAGGCCGTCCGGCAAGCCTGAACCCCGTATCAGACGACCGATGAACACGACCGAACACGGGTCAGGCATGAGAAGAGGAGAGAGGAGAGAGCATTCTCCACTCTGCGCTCCGCCCGCTTCGCTCTGCGTCTGCGGGCTTACGACTCCCTTTTGACATGATCTCGCTACTGCAATCTTCCTGGATGGTCGTCCTCGTCGGCGGCCTGCTGTATTTCGGCACGACCTTCGCGCTGCTCACCCCCGCGCACTTTGCGGGGGCGAGGGCGCAACCCACCGTGGTGCGCTACGCGCCCGGCGACGATCCCTCCTGGCGCTTCCGCAATCCAGAGTTCGACCAACTGGTGGACGAGTTGCGCCGCGAGAAGGACGCCCTTGCCCTCCGCCAGCAGGAGTTGCAGGAACTCCAGACCCGGCTCGACGCCGAACGTCAGGAATTGAACGCCGCCACGCAGATGGTCCATCAACTCCAGGTCCAGTTCGACAACAGCCTCATCAAGTTCAAGGCGCAGGAGATCGAGAATCTCAAGAAACAACTCAAAGTCATCGCGAGCATGTCGCCCGAGGGCGTCGCCGCGATGATGAATGAGATGCCCGATGAGGACGTCGTGAAACTGCTCTCCATGATGAAAGCGGATGAGGCGGGCGCGGCATTGGACGCGATGAGCCGTTCGGGCAGCGCCGGCGCCAAACGCACAGCGAGCCTCGCGGAGAAGATGCGCCGGGTCGTGCCAGCCACGCCCGGAGCCAAACCGACCGCCGCACTCTGATGACCTCCCTCCCCGGCCTTCGCCTCACGCCCGCCGCTGGCGCGGCGCGGGAACCTGCGCAGGCGCAAGCACCCGCCCGCCGTTCCGATGCGAACGCGGGTTTCTCCGCGTGGATGGATCGCGCGCTGGCCGGAACCGGTCTTGACGCGGATGACGAGCGCGGGAGCGCGCTGGCGGGGGAGAGTGTCCAAGGTTTGCAACGCCAGTCGTCGGGTTCGTCCGAATGCCCGGACGCCGCCCTGGCGGCGGCGGCCGCAGCCCTTATCGTCCTTCCGCCTACGGACACTCCGCGCGAAATCACCACGCGACAAACTTCGGCGGAAACGGCCCAGCCCGACCCTTCTGCGCAATCCCCGGCTTTGCCCATTCTGGCCGCCGCAGCTTCATCCCGTGGCGAGTCCGGGACTGCGCCCGGCCCCGCTGATTCGCTGGCGGCGCAACTGACGCCGATTTCGGCCCAGTGTGCCGCAGACCCGGCCACATCCGCCGGCGGGCGTCCTTCTCCGGGCCCGACTCCGGCCCAATCCGGCGCGGAGGCATCGCTGGCCGGAGATTCTCTTTCGACGGGTGAGCTGACCGAAAGCACGTCAACAAAGCAGAGGCCGGAACGGCCCGGCGACTCGGCCTCCGGCGCTTCCGCCGCGGATGCCAACGCGGACGGCGGGCCTACGCTCCGTGGCATCGCCGCTGCTAAACACCATGGCGACATGCGAAAGGCAGCCGATATGCAACAATTTACCGGGTTGAAAGAGCAACTATTGCCGGCCACTGCCCCCGCCTCCCCCACGGAGGCGATTCCGGCCACCCAAGGGAAATCAAGCAACCCCTCGGCGCGCTCCGAGTTTGTTGAGTCGAGCGTGGCGGTTGCCGGCGCGATGCGCAGCAGTTCGCTGGCGGAGTTGCCGGACTCCGAGCCGATCGTCTCGGCCCAACGCACGTCCGGTGCGGCGCGTTCATTGGAGCGGACGCATGACTTGGTTTCGCTGCACGCGTTGCGGTTGCGCGATTCGAGCGCCGATTCGCTGCGGGTGATGATCCGGCCCGGTCCGGGCATGCAGTTGTCGCTCGACCTGCATCTGCGCGCTGGCGGCGGCGTCGAAGTGTCCGCGCGGCTGAACCGCGGCGATTACGAATTTCTCAATTCCCACTGGACCGAACTGCAGCACCAACTCGAAAGCCGCGGCGTTCGCCTCTCCGCCCTGGCCCACTCGGAACCGTCGGAAGACAGCAGTCCCGGCTTCGGACATCCGCGCCGCCGCCAGGAACCGGACGAGGCTCCGGCCAACGAAGCGCTGATCGGGCTGCCGTTTGTGAACGCCCCCCCGGTCGCCCAGCCCGAGCTTGCCCCCCGCCCAACGACCCGCGGCTGGAACTATTGGGCCTGATCCCCAACCCTATGTCCACCGATTCCGCATATTCTGTCGCCGCCGGGCAATCCGCTGCCGCCGCTTCGTGGCTGGCCGATCCGGATCCTACGACGCGCACCCCGCAAAAGACATTGGGGCAGGAAGATTTCCTCAAGCTGCTGGTCGCCCAAATGACTTCGCAGGACCCGCTGAACCCGAAGGCCGACCTCGATTCGATTGCCCAAATGGCGCAGTTCAGCGCGTTGGAGCAAACGAAGACGCTGCAATCGGAACTCGCCGCCTTGCGCAGCGACCAACGGCTCCTGCAAGCCAACGCCCTGCTGGGACGCACGGTGGCCTTGCAGGCTGATGCGGAAACCATTGTCGCCGGCATCGTGGACGCCGTGCGGATCGAGGCAGGGACGCCGCAAATCGTCGTCAACGGGCAGAGCTACGACTTGAGCCAGTTGGTGTCGGTCACGCCGACGACGGTTCAAGCCAGCACCCCTCAACACACCCAATCTGCTCCTCAATCCTGATTCCATTATGCTTCGAGCTCTCAATTCCGGCGTCAGCGGCCTGCAACAATTCCAGGGACGCATGGACGTCATTGGTAACAACATTGCCAACGTCAACACGATCGGCTTCAAGTCCGGGCGCGTGGATTTCGCCGAGACCTTCAGCCAGATGATCCAGACGGGCGGGGACGCGGGCAGCCAGCAAGTCGGCATGGGGGTCACCACCAGCGCCATCACCAACCAGTTTACCCAGGGCACTCTCGCCAGCACCGGGCGCGAGACTGATCTCGCGATCGTCGGCGATGACTTCTTCACCGTGCGCGACGCGAGGGCGGGCACGGAGTATCTGACCCGCGCGGGGAACTTCCATCTGGACACCAGCGGACACCTGATCACCAGTGAAGGTCTGCGCGTGCAGGGTTTTGCCGACGCGGGCCTGAGCACGCGGGGCGACATTCAAATTGACGGCACCGGTTCCGGCGCCGCGGCCGGGGCCACGGTGAAATCGTTTTCCATCGGCAACGACGGCAAGATCACCGTGCGCATGACGGACGGCACGGAATTCGTGCGCGGCCAGGTGTTGCTGCAATCGGTGAGCGCTCCCCAAATGCTCGTCAAGGAAGGGAACAATCTGTACTCGAACATTGCGGCGGCGGGCCCGCTCGCGGCGCCCGGGGCGCCCGGGACCGACGGCCTCGGCACCATCGCCAGCCAGACGCTGGAATTGTCCAACGTGGATTTGTCCGCCGAGTTCACCTCGCTCATCACCAACCAACGCGCGTTCCAAGCCAACGCCCGGATCGTCGTCACCAGCGACGAAGTCTTGCAGGAGTTGGTCAACCTCAAACGTTAGTTTCCCATGGCCGCCAATCGCATAGATCCTTCCCAAGGCACCGCCGAAGCCGCCGTGGACGCTTCGGCCGCGCCCGCCGCCGCCTCCGCTCCCAGCGGCGGCGTCAAGGCCTGGCTGCCTTTGTTGATCACCATTCTGCTGATGCCGGCGCTGGCGTACGCCATGACCAGCTTTGTGCTGTTGCCGCGCCTGCAGAAAGGTCTGGGCATCACCCCCGCCGCCGGCGCGGCTCACGGCGAAGGCAAAGAGGGCAAGCCCGGTTCCGAGAAACGGTCCTCCGTCACGATGACGAAGCTGTTGGTGAACGTCGCCGGCACCATGGGCGCGCGGTATTTGCTGGTGAGCATCAACATCGTGGGCGCCGGAGATGGCTTCACGTCGAAGATGTCGGAGATGGACGCGCAACTGCGCGACATGGCCCAAGGCACCCTCCGCAGTAAGACGCTGGCCGACCTCGAGAAGCCCGGCGCCGTCAACCTGATCCGCAGTGAGCTGATCTCCGGCTTCAACAGCATTCTCGGCGGCCCGTTTGTGAAGGAGATTTACGTCACTGAGTTTGCCATCCAGTAACCAGGGGTGAAGATCAAGAGGTAGATTACGATGAAGATCAGCAGGAAGGAACGCGTGCGCCCCGCCAGTCTGCGACTTGAGACTTCATCTTGCTCTTGCTCTTAATCCCATTCTCCCGGCGCAAGCATTCCGATGAACTCCACCACGCCTCCAGCCGCTCCGCCCGAAGGCGCGCCCACCGCAGCGGGTGTCCCGGTGCTGACCCCGCGGGGGGTGCGCGAATTGCGTCCGGCGGCGGACATTCGCCACGTGGACTTCCGGCAATCCGGGTTTCTCGCCCCGAGCGAGCTGCGCCGCATCCGCTTGCGCCACGAGCAACTCGTCCGCTCGATGGCGGCGCGGTTGGCCATCTTTCTCCGGCTTGAATTCACGATCGAACTGGGCAAGCTCCAGATCGTCGGGTATCAGAAGTTCATCGAGGGGTTGCCGAGCCCGACGCATATCACCCTGTTCAAGACGGATCCCTTGAAGGGCGTGGGTCTGCTGGTCATCCCGCCACGGCTCGGGTTGAGCCTGGTGGATCGGCTGCTCGGAGGCTCGGGCCAGAAGTCCGACCAGAACCGCGACCTCAGCGAATTGGAAACCGCGCTCTGCGACCAGGCCGCCATGATCGTGCTGAGCGAATGGTGCGGGCACTGGCACGAGATGCGCGATCTCCGCCCGGCCATTCTCGGCCATGAGAGCAACAGCCGCTTTCTCCAAACCGCCCCCGCCGACACCGCGATGTTGATCATCACGCTCAACGCCGGCATGGGCGACTCCCTCCAACCGGTTCACCTCGCCTTCCCTTACGCCACGATCGAGCCGCTGGTGCGCCTGCTCTGCCCGGTCGGCCTCCCGCATGCGGAGAGTTCTCCCGCCGCGGGCGCGCGCCCGAAATGGAATCCCGAATTCGACGGCGTGCCCGTGCCGTTGACCGCGGAATGGAAGGGGCTGAAGCTCTCCGCCGGCGACATCACGCGCCTGAAGCCGGGCGATGTGCTGATGCTCGATCCCGCGTGCGCCGCGCAGGTGGAACTGCGTCTGAGCCACGTCACCAAGTTTCTGGGCCGCCCCGGCACCCGCGGCGGCCGATGGGCCGTGCAATTGACCGCGCCCACGCCCGGATGATCCCTTGCCATGAACGCCACGCTCGAAACGCCCGCGAATTTGAACCTTGTTCTCGATGTGCCCGTGAGCCTGACCATCGAACTGGGCAGTTGCCAGATGCCAATGAAGGAAGTGCTCCAGCTCAACGTCGGCTCCGTCGTCCAGCTCGACAAAGCGGCCGATTCGCCCGTGGAGTTGAGCATTAACGGAAAGCTCATCGCCCGGGGTGAAGTCGTCGTCATCGAAGACCGCTTCGGGGTGAAGATCACCGAAGTGCTGGGCGGCGGCCTGCCCGCCTAAGCCCCGGCCCGCGACCGGCATTGCCTCCCATGAAACCGCGCTCCACTCGCTGCTGGTTCTGGACGCTCCTCCTACTGAGCGGCCTGGCCGCCAACGCGAGCGGGGCGCTGGAGGTGGGAACGAACGCCGCCGCGCTGCCGACCCCGCTGCCGGATGCCGGCGCGTCGTTGATCCGGGTGTTCGGCGCGCTGGCGCTGGTCGTTGCGCTGTTCCTCGGCGGCGTCTGGCTATTTCGCAACTGGCAGCGTCTGACCTTGCGGCGGGGCGCCGCGCCGCGGTTGAACGTGCTCGAAGTGCGCTCGCTCGGCGGACGACACGCGCTTTATGTCGTGGGTTACGAGCAGGAGCGGTTTCTCCTGGCTTCCTCCCCCAGCGGCGTGAATCTCCTGAGCCATCTGCCCACCGCCGACGAAGTCGAGTCTCCCAACGCAGTTGAACCCGTGTCGCCGTCGTTTGCCGAGGCGCTCACGCACGTCCTCCGAGGCCGGCGATGAACGCGACCCCCACCCTCCAACATCGGATCTCACAACCCGCACGCCCGAGACACGCCGGGCGGTCGTCATTCGATGTTGGGTGTTGGGGGTTGCTGTTCCTCCTGTTGCTGGCCACCGCCGGCTCGGTGACGGCGCAAACGACGAATCTGACCACCGGCTTTGGCCCGGTACAGATCACCCTCGGCGGTCAGCAGGGGCCGCAGGACGTGGATACCGGCATCAAGGTCCTGTTCGTCATCACGCTCTTGTCGCTCGCGCCGGGGATTCTGCTGCTGATGACCTGCTTCACGCGGATCGTCATCGTCCTGTCGTTTGTGCGCACCGCGCTGCAATTGCAGGGGACGCCCGCCAACCAGATCATCGTCGGCCTGGCGCTGTTCATCACCTACTTCGTGATGGCCCCGGTGTGGGACAACATCCATCGCGAGGCGCTCGCGCCTTATCAGGCGCAGCAGATCAGCAGCGCGGAGGCGCTGGAACGCACCTCCACGCAGGTGCGCACCTTCATGCTGCGGCAGGCCCGGCCGCGCGATGTCGAGCTCTTTGTCGCCATGGCCAAGCTCCCGCCCACCAAGCCGGAAGAACTGCCGCTGCGCGTCGTGATCCCCGGGTTCATCATCAGCGAACTGCGGACGGCGTTTCAAATGGGCTTCCTGATCTTTGTCCCCTTTATGCTGATTGATCTCATCGTCGCGACCGTGCTGATGAGCATGGGCATGATGATGATGCCGCCGACGACATTCTCGCTGCCGCTCAAACTCCTCCTGTTCGTCCTGGTGGACGGCTGGGAGTTGGTGGTGCGGTCGTTGGTCCGCAGCTTTGGCATGTAACCTCAACCCTCATCGGAGTCACCATGAAAACCCATCTCGCTCCACTGGACATCGAAACCGATACCGGGCATCACGACTTGCGCCGGTATCGTGCCGAACACCGGGGCGGCGCCCGCCGCCGGACCAAACAGGCCTTGTCACATCTCTCCCACACCACCGCGCGGGGCTGGCCGTTCGCCGGCGAGGACGACACCGAAATCCTGCAATTGGCCGGCGCGCTGCCTGGGGACACCACCGTCGAGTAACCGTCGCACAACCGCCTCCACTCTCCGACTGCCATGAATCCCGAATTCGCCATCGAGCTTCTCAAAAACATGATGTACCAGGCGCTCACCGTGGCGTCCCCGTTTCTGGCCGCGGCCATGACCATCGGATTGTCCGTGAGCCTGTTTCAGGCGGTGACTTCCATTCATGAGCAAACGCTGACCTTCGTGCCCAAGGTGATTGGGATCGTGGGGGTGATGTTGGTGTCGCTGCCCTGGATCGTGCGCACGCTGGTGGAGTTCACCACGGCGGTCATCGAAAAGATGCCGCAGATGGTGCAGTGAGGAAGAGCGCGGAATGAAGAACGCGCGGGGGGTGTCTCTACGCTCCCCTTTCCTCTCTCCCTGCTGCCCGCCTGGTCCGCTTTGAATGGAACTGGATTTCTACAACTTCGCGCTGTGCTTCGTGCGCCTCGGGGCGTTTCTCTATGTGCTGCCGTTCTTCTCGGCCACGAACTTCCCGCACACGCTTCGGATTGCCCTCGGGTTGCTGACGGCGATGCTGTTGGCCCCGACGCTGCCACCGGTCGCGGTGGGGCAGGCGTCGGTCTTCGGGTTGCTGGGGATGCTGGCGCAGGAGGTGAGCATCGGCCTGCTGCTGGGCTTTGTCGCGCGCATGGTGTTCTACGCAGCGGACCTGGCGGGCGGCATCATTGCCACGGAAATCGGGCTGAACATGGGCACGATTATGAATCCGCTCAACCGATCCGCCTCGCCCATCCCGGGCACAATCCTGTTCTTCCTCGCGGCCGTCGTGATGCTGACGCTGGACCTGCACCACTGGATCTTGGCGGGCTTCCAGCAGACCTACCTGGTGTTGCCGGTGGGCGGGGCGCATCTGAACGAGACCTTGTTCCGAACCGTGCTGACGTCCACGAGCCGTATCTTTGTGGTGGGCCTCCAAATCACCGCGCCCGTGATGGCCGTGTCGTTTGTGGTGACGCTGGTGTTCGCGGTGCTCAGCCGCGCGGTGCCGCAGATGAACGTGTTCATCCTGAGTTTTTCCTTTCGGATCGTGGGCGGGTTGGCGGTGTTTGGGTTTACGCTGCACCTGACGGCCCAGCATGTGATGAACTACCTCCGCCGCCTGCCCGAGGACTTGATGGGACTGGCCCAGATTCTGGGCGCGGGCTGAACTTGAGTTACCCGCCATGAGCGAACAAACCGGCGAGAAAACCGAACAACCGACACCACGTCGGCTGGAAGAAGCGCTCAAGAAAGGCCAGATCGCGCGCAGCCCGGAGGTGCAGACGGCCTTCGTGCTGCTGGGTGGTTTGGGCGCCCTGTCGTTCACCGGCCGGGAGATTTGGAGTCAGCTTGTCGCGGCCACCACCACCTCGCTCGCGCATCTCCATGACACGCCCATTTCCCGCGACATGCTGCAAGGGTACGCCATTTCGGGCATGCTGCTGTTGCTGAAATGCACCGGGCCGGTGCTGTTGGGGACGTGTCTGGCGGGGCTGCTGGCGGGCACGATCCAGAACCGGTTCAACACCGCCTCCGAGGCGCTCACGCCGAACTGGAACCGGCTGAGTCCGGTGGAAGGCTTCAAACGGCTGTTCTCCGCCCGCATGATCATGCCCACGGCCCTTTCGATGACGAAGCTGGGCATCATCATCGCGCTGACGTACTCGGAGGTGCGCAATATTCTGGACGATCCGATCTTCCGCACGTCGGTGGACATTGGTCGCATGGCGGGCTTCCTAGCGGGGGCAAGTTTGACAATCTTCCTGCGCGTGAGTCTGGCACTGCTGGTGGTGGCGGCGGCCGACTATAGTTACCAGTGGTGGCGGACGGCGCGGGACTTGATGATGACCAAGGAGGAGTTGAAGGAGGAAATGAAAAGCTCCGAAGGCAACCCGCAGGTGAAAGCCCGGCAACGCCGCCGGGGGCGCTCCGCCCGCAAGGCGCGCGAGCTGGCCGACGTGCCCAAAGCCGACGTGGTCCTCACGAACCCCACGCACATCGCCGTGGCCCTGCGCTACGACCGCAAGACCATGCGCGCCCCGCAAGTCGTGGCGAAGGGCATCCGCCTGAATGCCCAGCGCATCCGCGAGATAGCGCGGCAACACCAAGTGCCCATCATCGAGAACAAGCCCCTGGCGCGGATGCTCTTCAAGCACGGTCGCGTCGGCGGCGAGATCCCCGCGCAACTGTATGCGGCGGTTGCGGAGATTCTGGCGTGGGTTTATCGCGTGAACCGCTACCGCTATTACGCGGAACAGAACCAAGCCTGACGAACAAGTCGCCGCGCTGGAGCCTCCCGACCTGCCGCCCTGCGGCGAAGTCTCGGTATTGGATGCGCCCGCCCGGAGGCTGCCGGCGCGTGGAGGGTAAGTGGGGTTAGCCGAACGCCGCCTGGTTGTTTGGCCTCGATGGTACGAATTGGCAGGCGGGGGCGTCGCCAGTTCAAACCGGCCGGTGCTCTGCCGTCATCTGGCGCAAGGTCGTTTTGAGGATTTTTCCCGTGGCGTTCCGGGGCAGGGCTTCGACGAAAATGATCCGGCGCGGGAGCTTGTAGTCGGCCAGGCGCTGCTTGAGGAAGGTGAGAAGCTGCTTCTCGTCCAAGGTCGTTCCGTCCGCCGCCGCCACGTAGGCCAGCGGCTGCTCCCCTTTTCGCGCGTCATGCACCCCGATGACCGCCGCCTCCTTCACGCCGCCAAACTCGTACAGGACCTCCTCGATCTCGCGGGGATAGACGTTGTTGCCGTTGACGAGCAGCATGTCCTTCTTGCGGTCGGTGATGTAGAAATAGCCTTCCGAATCCTGATAACCGACGTCGCCCGTGAGCAGCCAATCGCCGCGCATGGTTTTCGCGGTCGCCTCGGGTTGATTCCAATACCCCAGCATCACGTTGCCGCCGCGCACGCAAATCTCGCCGACGGTGTGATGGGGCAAGAGCTTGCCGTCGTCGTCCTGCACGCTGACTTCGACGTTGGGAATCGGCACCCCGATGGAACCGGGCTTGCGCCGGCCATCCAGCGGATTCTTGGTGACCACCGGGCTGGCCTCGCTGAGGCCGTAGCCTTCGATCAGCGGGATGCCGAACTTCGTCTCGAAATCCTTGAGGACCTGCACCGGGAGCGGCGCCGCCCCGCTGATACAGGCGCGCAACGGCAGTGGCGGCTGGAGCGGGGAACTCACCATGCTGCGGTAAAACTGCGGGATGGCCGGCAAGATGGTGGCCTGGCGCTGCAAAATCTCCAACAGCGCGTTGCGTGGGGGATGCAACGAGCGCACCAACACAATGCTGCCTCCCACACTCAATGGCAGCAGCAACCCCACCGTGAGCATGTAGCTGTGGAACATCGGCAGCAACACCGCAAACCGATCCGCGTTCACTGTGCGCAGCACCTGGCGGCAACTCTCCACGTTATGCAACAGGTTGCCGTGCGACAGCATCGCCCCCTTCGGCTTGCCCGTCGTGCCGGAGGTGTAAATGATGACCGCCAAATCCGATTCGCCGGCGGTTGACCCCGGAAACGCCGTCCCGGCTGGCAATGTCGGGAACGTCTCGACCAGCAACACCTGGAGCGACGGACGGGCCGCGACCAGTTTCGCCACCGCTTCATGCATGGACTTGTCCGTGATGAGCACGTTCGCGCCCGCGTCATTCAGAATGAAGCTCACTTCGTCCGGCTTGAGGAAGTTGTTGATCGGCACCACCACCGCGCCGGCTTGCAGGATCCCAAACAAGGCGTCGAGAAACTCCGGGCAGTTCTTCAGCCACAGCCCCACACGGTCCCCGGGCTGGACCCCCAGCCGCCGCGTGAGATGCGCGGCGACGGCGTTGGCCTGGCGCCACAACGCCGCGTAGGTGAATTCGTCCGGCCCCCAGAACACGGCAGTCTTCTCGGGCTGGTTGTGGACTGAGGCGGCAAAGGCGGTGGCCAGGTTCATGCGCCGCTAACTATGGGCGAAAACCCCGGGTTGGCAAGCGGGCAATCGGCCAAGGCGGTCAAGCATCGCGGGAATCGCGGGAACCGTTCCCGCCGCGCCGCGCTTCCCGACACGCATTGCCTTCCGGGGAAACTGCGGGCGGTTCACGGAGTTGACGCTGGCTCCGGCGAGATTCCGGAGCGTTACTGGTAAGCGGGGTTTCCGTGCGCCGTGCCACCGCAAGCCCTTGACGGGCGCAATCCGAAAACCCTGTTCCGCCGGAGGCGAGCCTTACTTCAAAACCGTCGTGGCGGTTTCCGCCCAGCGGAGCAGCGTGCCGGGAAAGAGGCCGAGCCAGAACATGCCCGCGATGCAGATCGCAATGGCTGCATGCATCGGGGCGGAGACACAAATCCGTTCGCGTGGCGCCGCGTCCTTGCTCCAATAGATCGCGCGGATGACGCCGAAGTAGTAGTAAAGTGAGATCACCACACCTGCCAGCACCGTGAAGGCGAGGCAATAGTAGCCGGGGTTCGCCGGGCCCTGCAAAATGACCGCTTTGAGCAGAAGAAATTTTCCAAAGAATCCGGCGAGGGGCGGAATCCCGGCCAGCGAAACCATCGCCAGGGTCAAAGTGGCCGCGAGCAACGGTGAACGGTGGTTCAGACCCGCCAGACCGGAGACATCCTCCGAATCCAGATGCCGCATCACAAGGGTGATGACTGTGAACGCCGCCAACACGGTGAACAGATAGCCGCTCAGGTAATAAAGCACCGCCGCGCCACCATCACTGGCCATCGGCCCTTTGCCATTGGCCATCGCGCCCGCAAACGCCGCCACGCCCAGCAGCACGTAGCCCGCGTGCGCGATGCTCGAATAGCCGAGCAGCCGCTTGAGGTTGCGTTGTGGCAGCGCACACAGATTGCCGTAGAGGATCGTGATGCCGGAAATGACGATGAGCAGATTCCGCCAGTCCGCCGTCACGTCCGGGATGGCGGAAAACAAAAAGCGTAGCAGCAACACGAACCCCGCGGCCTTCGAGCCAATGGCGAGGAACGCCGTCGTGGGCGTCGGCGCGCCCTGGTAAACATCCGGCGTCCAGAATTGAAATGGGAATGCGGCGATCTTGAAGCCGAGGCCGGCCAGGATGAATAGCACGCCGAACAAGAAAACCCTGTTGTTGGCAGCGGCAAACCTTCCCGAAACCATCGCCAGTTCGCTGAAGTTGAACTTGCCCGTCGTTCCCCAAACCAGCGCAATGCCATACACCATGAACGCCGACGACAGCGCGCCCAGGATCAGGTATTTCACGCCGGCTTCCAAAGAGAGAACTTTGCCGCGCGTGAAGCTGGTCAGCACATAAAACGTCACGGTGATCAGTTCGATGGACACAAACAGCAGCGCGAAGTCGTTGGCCGACGCGGCGAACAGCATTCCGGCCAGTGCGAAGATGATGAGCGCGTAGTATTCGGAAATGCCGGCGGCGACCCGGTCAGAAAACTCCACAGCCATGACCAGCACGAGCACCGCCGCCAGCAGGAAGAGGCGCTTGAAAAAGACGCTCAGGGCATCCTGGACGAACATTCCGCCAAACGCCGACTGCCCCAACGAGGCGCAACTGCAATGGCCGGTGAAGGTGTTGACAAGCAGCAACGTCAGCGCGGCGGCGGCGGCGTAGCCGAGCATCCGCTTGCGTTCCGCCGGCAGCCACAAATCCGCCAGCAGCACCACCAAGCCAAGGGCCACGACCGAGATTTCCAATGACATCAATGAGAGGTTCATCGTTTGTCCGTAGCAGCCGACGTGAGGAGGCTCTGATTTTCTTTTGAAATGTCGGCACGCTCGCCCTCACCCTGGCCCTCTCCCCCGGGGAGAGGGCACAGCAGTTGTCCGCTCTGGATTGCGCCAAAGCCACCCTGCCTAATTCCATCTTCAGATGTGCCAAAAGACTGCGAACGATTCTCCCTCTCCTGGGGGAGAGGGCCGGGGTGAGGGCGGTCCAACGGACCATTCTTTACAACCACTTCACGAGTTTTCATCGTCGACATCTTCACAATCTGCTCCGTCACGGGCTTGATCTTCTCTGTCAGCAGGCTCGGGAAGGAGCCGAAGAGGAGCAAGCTGGCGAGCAGCACTGCGTGGGGCAGCTTGCGCCAGAGACTCGCGTCCGCGAGGTTCGACCATTTCTCGGGCATCGGTCCGTGCAAGACCGTCCGCGCCATCCGCAACATGTAAACCGCCCCGATCAGCAGCGCACCCCAGACTGCCAGCACCGTCACGATCCGCAATGAGGGTTCCTTCCACGCGCCGAAAAACACCGTGACTTCGCCGACGAAATTGAGAAAGCCGGGCAAGCCGCATCCGGCCAGCGCCGCCATTGTCAGCGCCACGCCAATGAAACGCAGCTTCTTCGCCAGCCCCCCGAGGTCACTCATTTCCAACGTGCCGGTCTGGCTGTAAATATAGCCATTCAGACCGAAGAACAGCGCCGCCAGGAAGCCGTGGGCGACCATGATGACCACCGCGCCGGTCACACCGATGAGGTTCAGGCTTGCGATGCCGAGGAAGATCATGCCCATGTGCGCCACGCTGGAATTACCGATGAGCAGGTTGAGATTCTTCTGCCGCATCGCCACCCAGCCGACGTAGAGGATGTTGCCCAAGCACAGCCACGCTAGGATGTGCATCCAGCTTTGCGCGGCTTGCGGCATCAATGGCAGCGCCACGCGGATCAGACCGTAAAGCCCGAACTTCTTCAGCACGCCGGCGTGCAACATCGCCGTCGCGCTCGGCGCCGAGCCGTAACCCAGTGCCGCCCACGAGTGGAACGGCCAGAGTGATACGAGAATTCCAAATCCGAACAGCAGCAGCGGGAAGATGAAGTTCTGCGCGCTCGCGGCCATCGTGTGTTCGGCGAAATACTTCGTCAGCGTCGGGATATCAAAGGTGCGGACGACCGCCGGCACTTGCAGGTAAAGCGCGATGAGGCCGATGAGCGCTAGCAACGCACCAACGCTCAGGTAGAGCGTGATTTGGAACGTCGCGTAGTTCTTCCGCTCGCCGCGACCCCACACGCCGATCATGATGAAGGTCGGCACGAGCGCAAGTTCGTGGAAGAAATAGAAGAAAAACAGGTCAAGCGACATGAACGCGCCGAGGATGCCGCCGGACATCGTCAGCAGCAGGATGTAAAATTCCTTCTCGCGCGTTTTGATCTCGAACGAGCAACAGGCCGCCGCGAACGCGACAATCGCGCCCATCAACACCAGGCCAACGTTCAAGCCGTCCACGCCCAGTTTACAGGCAATGCCGAGCGATTCCGCGCCCAGCCAGGGAATCATGCTGACGAATTTGTAGCCGCTGGCGTCTGCCGTCGCGCCGTTGAACTGGCAGAACATCAGCACGGCGAGCAGCATCGTGACGAACGTCACACCCAGCGCCACGGCGCGCATGATGACGGCAAAATTGCGCGGCACCAACGCCAGCGCGATTGCGGCGAGTAGCGGCAGCAGGAATATGAGTGGCAGGGTTGTCATTCTCTTTAACGCAAAGGCGCAAAGGGGCAAAGGCGCAAAGGAAAACCTTTTTGCTCTCCGCGTCTTTGCGTCTTTGCGTCTTTGCGTTTATTCATGGTCATGGATTCTGGACGTTGTCCGTCTTGTCGTTCCGCTTCGGCTGGCGTTTGAAATCCACATCGTCCGGTAATCCATTCACCACGCGATGAATTCCATTCTTCACGAGTCTTTCGCCAAAATTGATTACCAGTCCGAGCTTGAGACCGGTGAGTCGCAAGTAGGTTTGCATCTGCGCTTCGAAGATCGGATTCCATTCCGCAACAGCCTTGTTGTCCACCAGCACCAAACTTTCGACTTTCATGTCGAGCCGAAGCGGTTTGCTCAGAATGCGTCCCTTGTAGTTGATGCGGACGGGAAGTTGACGTTCCACTTTCAATCCGCGCAGCCCCATCTCTTCGGCTAGGGCTTCTTCATAAACATCCTCACGCAAACCCGGCCCGCCGAGTTCACGATGCACTTCTATCGCGGCGTCCACGATGATCCTGGCGATTTCGTTCTCGGTCATCGCGCACCGCCTTTCGCAAATTCTTTTAACGCAAAGTCGCTAAGACGCAAAGACGCCAAGGAAAAACAAAGTCTTCCCTCTTTGCGCCTTTGCGTCTTTGCGTCTTTGCGTTGAATTCTCATGTTATTTCAAAAACACTAGAGTTTGGAACGGTCCCGGATAGCGTCAACCAAACCGAGTTTGCGGAACTCTTCGTGAATCCAGATTTCAGTTCCTGCGACTGCTCCGCCCTTCCCTCCCGCAACGCCTTCTCCAACGCGCCGTCGTTCGTAGTAAATGTGAGCCATGTCCGGTGAATCCCAAGTCTTGGCGTCCAAGTCCAACAGAAGCTGTCGCAGGATTTCTTCTGAACATTTCACTTTGCTCGCAGCACATACAACGAAGATTTGCCCGCCGTCATCGCCTTCCATAACAACGACTCCGTCTGGCTGTGACTTGGCTTCTGCCAGCGACTTGAACGAGACGTAAGAAGATCCTTCGGCTTCTGCCATCATCTTCCGCACACCACTTTCATGGTCAGGAAGATTGTCGCCGGTAAAAATGGTTTTCTTTGTGTTCATTTCCCGAGCACGAACCACAGCACCACGGCCACGCCGAGCACGAACAGGAAGGCGTAGGTTTGGAGATTGCCGGTCTGGACCAGGCGCAAAGCCCGGCCCGTCAAATCGGTTCCGCCGCGCACGAGGCCGATGCAAAAGCCTTCGACGATCCACCGATCAATCCAGTCGGCAATGGCGGCGATGAAATCGTGGAGGCGGATGACCGTAGCTTCGTAGATCTCGTCGAAGTAAAAGCGGTTCGCCATCGCGCGGGACAATGCGCCGAGTTTGGCGGGCAACGGATCGGTCTTGGCTTTCGCGTAAAGCCTCCACGCGGCGAACAAACCCACTGCGAACGCTGCCAAGCCACTGATGGCCGCCACCGGCGCATGTTGGAAGGGATAAACAAGTTGCGTCACCAGGCCGTGGGGGTGTTCGGCGCCGGACTCGAACATCCCGCCAAAGAGCGCTTCAATACCGATCACGCCGCCGATGACGCTGGCCGCGGCGAGGATGCGTAACGGCCAGATCATGACCTGTGGCGACTCGTGCGCGTGCCCGGCCACGGGCGTCCGTTCCGAGCCGAAGAACACCACGAAAACCAACCGGAACATGTAGAAGGTGGTCAACGCCGCCACCAATACGCCGAGGGCAAACAGCGGCGGGTTGTGATGTTGCGCGGCGGCGAGAATCGCGTCCTTGGAAAAGAACCCGCTCAACGGCCACAAGCCCGCCAAGGCCAGCGTGCCCACGATGAACGTCCAAAACGTCACCGGCATCTTCTGGCGCAGCGCGCCCATCTTCCAGATGTCCTGCTCGTGATGCAGCGCGACGATGACCGACCCCGCCCCAAGGAACAGCAGCGCCTTGAAGAACGCGTGCGTAGTCAGGTGGAACATGCCGGCTTCCGGCGCGGCCAATCCGACACCCATGACCATGTAGCCGAGTTGCGAAAGCGTCGAGTAGGCGAGGATGCGTTTGATGTCGTTTTGCTGGACGGCTATGAGCGCGGCGAGCAACGCGGTGAATCCACCGATCCACGCGATGACCGTGAGTGCGCCGCTTGGCTCAAGCAGGAAGAAAACTCGGCACAACATGAACACACCAGCGGCAACCATGGTAGCCGCATGAATCAACGCTGAAACCGGAGTTGGGCCTTCCATTGCATCCGGCAACCAAACGTGGAGAGGAAACTGCGCGCTCTTACCAACTGCCCCACAGATAATGAGCAAACCAGCGAGGAAGAAAAGTAGCGTTGGCCCACTGTGTTCAGCCATGAAGTTTGCAAGTCCCGGGTTGATTCCTTCAAACGAGAGCGAGCCGAACATTGCCCACACCATCAGGATGCCAAGCATGAACCCGAAATCCCCCAGCCGGTTCGTCAGGAACGCTTTCTTTGCCGCGTCCGCCGCGCTGGCTTTTTCAAACCAGAAACCGATGAGCAGGTAGGACGATACGCCGACGAGTTCCCAAAAGATGAACATCTGGAGGAAATTGTTAGCCAGCACGATGCCGAGCATCGAGAACGTGAACAGGCTTAGGCAGGCAAAGTAGCGTGACCAACCCGGGTCGCCGTGCATGTAGCCCGCCGAGTAAATGTGAATCGCGCTGCCGACGCCGGTGACGATGAGCAGCATCATCAGGCTGAGCGCGTCGAGCTTGAGGCCGAAGTCCACGTTCAGGCTGCCGATGGAGAGCCAGTTGACGGAAAGTTCGCGCGCGTCCCAGCCGCCGAATTTGATAAGCGCCAGCGTGAGGACGAAGCCCGTGCAAATCGCGCCGATGGACAGCGTGGCGCTGACGGCCTTGTTGCGCAGGGTGAACAGCGTGATGATGCCCGCCGCCAGCAGCGGCAGGAACAAGATCAGCCAGACTATCGCTTCGAGTTTCATCCGGTTTCCTAACGCAAAGGCGCAAAGGCGCAAAGACGCAAAGCTTCGGAGCGCGACTGTGTGCGAAGCACCAGTCGCAGCACTTCCGCAACGCTGACGCGCTGCGGCTGGGTCTGCGACCACAGCCGCGCTCCGATAATTCGCAGCAGACTTTTGATTTTTCCGCGTCTTTGCGTCATTGCGTCTTTGCGTTGAATTGCTTGGCCTTTCACAATCAAAGTTTCATCGAGGTCAAATCTTCCACGTGCGCGGACTGGCGCTTCCGATAAAGGGCAACGATCAACGCCAGACCGACCGCCACTTCCGCCGCCGCCACGGTGATGATGAAGAACACCATCACCTGGCCGTTGAGGTTGTCGTTGAACCGCGAAAAGGAAACCAGCGCCAGGTTCGCCGAGTTGAGCATCAACTCCAGTGACATATACATCACGAGCAAGTTGCGCCGGGTGATGACGCCAAACAAACCCAGCGCGAACAGCAGCGCGCTCACGACCAAGTAATGTTCCAGCCCTACGTTCATGTTTCTTAACGCAAAAACGCAGAGACGCAAAAGCGCGAAGATTCGGAGCGCGACTGTATGCGAAGCACCAGTGGCAGCACCTCCGCAACGTCGCCGCGCTGCGGTCGGGTCTGCGACCACAGACGCCCATTGTTCAGTTCCCAATTCACATTCATTTCTTTGCGTCTTGCTGACTTGGCGCCTTTGCGTTCATTTCAAGTCCCTCTTGCTAAGCAAAATCACGCCCACCATCGCCACGAGGAGGAGGATGGAGACGATTTCAAACGGCAACAGGTAATTCGTAAACAGCATCCTGCCGAGCGCGGCGGGGTCGCCGACAGCGGTGGGGGCGGGCACGTTTTCGCCGGGCTTGGTCGCGAGCAGCGACCGAATGAAGATGGCGACGATGGCGCCCACGGAGATCAATCCAGCGACAAGCCCGAGCTTTTTGACCTTGCGACGCTCTTCCTCTTTCAAATCGAGCAGCATGATGACGAAGAGGAACAGCACCATCACCGCGCCGGCATAGACCAGCACCTGCACCGCCGCGAGAAAGAACGCGTGCAGCAAGACGAACAAGCCCGCCATCGAGATGATCGTGAGCACGAGGAACATCGCGCTCGTGACCGGATTGCGGCTGAACGGGTTCGCGACGACCAGCGCCCCGCACGCGAGCGTCAGGAACGCGAAGACGTAAAACAAAATGTTGGGCAATTGATCCGGCATTTTCTTTAACGCAAAGCCGCAAAGCCGCAACGACGGAGAGCAAAATCTCCTTTGCGACTTTGCGACTTTGCGTCTTTGCGTTGATTCAGTTTCATCCGTCAGACCTTCACCGGGAAATTTTCCTGCGCCTTGGCCTCTTCCAGTTTGTGCTTCCACTTTTGCACACCCGCGTGGACGCCGCCGAGCGTGAGGAGTTTTTCCTTGTTGTAGATCATTTCCTGCCGGCTCGTGCCGGTAAGCGAATAATCCTTTTGCAGGAAGATGGCTTCCTCGGGGCAGACTTCCTGGCAGAAGCCGCAGAAGATGCAGCGGAGCATGTTGATCTCGAATTCGAGCGGCATCTTCTCAGCGTTCGGACGATCAGCCGAGGGGCCGGCTGGGCCGGGCGGCGTGATCTTGATGGCCTTGGGCGGGCAAACGAATTCGCAGAGCTGGCAGGAGACGCACTTGGTGTTGCCGTCCTGATCCCGCACGAGATACGGCGCGCCACGGTATCCGGGCGGCACGACCCATTTCTCTTCGGGATACTGCATCGTCACCTTCTTCTTGAAGAAGTGGCGCAGCGTGACCTTGAACCCGCCGATGATGGCCGGCAGGTAAAGCCGCTCCCAGAGATTCAAGGGTCTGCGTTTGACAATCATGCGGCAACAGCCTCACGGCGCTGTTTGAGAAACTCGATGGAGGGTTTTCCGAGCGCCAGGCCTTTGGCGCTCAAATCCTCGTCCACCTCGGGCCAATGGACGCCGAAGCCCATGCCCAGCAGTTCATAATGATCACGTTGTGCCTGCGTCGCCCGAAACAACCGCGGGAACCACATCAACGGCAACGCCACGGAGCGTCCGTCGTCGAAATCAACCTTCAACGTGTCCGGCGTGCTGCTCACGCGAACCACCCGAATCTCATCCAAAGTATTCATGCCATGCTCTCAGCAGCTCAGGTTGGAATTGGGTCAGGATATCGTGGATCTCGTTGAGTTCATGCCGGGAAAAGCCCACGTTCCGCGCGAGCTGTACCGGCTCAATCCAGAACTTGGCTTGATGGCTGTCCTTGTCCGCGTGGACATGGGGTGGCTCGTCGCCATCGGCGCTGAAGAAGCCGATGCGATAGCCTTTGATGCGCAATACTGTTGGCATTTCTTTATCATCGTGCCAGCCACCACAACCATATCGCCGTGACCACGATGTTCGCCAGCGCGATCGGGATGAAGCGCAGCCAGCCAAGATTCATGAGTTGGTCATAACGAAAACGCGGCCACATCCAGCGCACCCAGATGAACATCACCAGGAACGCGAAGACCTTGGCCAGGAAGATCGCGATATGCATCACCCCGCCGAGCAAGGTGGCTGCGGGTTGATCAAGGCCGAACCACGGCAGCGTCCAGCCGCCGAAGAACAGCGTCACCATCATGGCCGAGGCGAGGATCATGTTCGCGTATTCGCCCATGAAGAACAGGGCGAACTTGATGGAGCTGTATTCGATGTTGTAGCCGCCGGCGAGTTCCTGCTCGGCTTCGGGCAGGTCGAACGGCGTGCGGTTCGTTTCCGCAAATGCCGCGCCGAGGAAGATGACGAACGACAGGAACGTCATCGGGTTCTGGCAGACGAACCAGTTGGGCAGGAAGCGAAATTGCGTCCCGGTTTGCGCGCTGATGACTTCGCTCAAGTTGAGGCTGCCGACACACAGGAAGATCGGGATCACGCTCATGCCCATGGCGATTTCGTAGGAGATCATCTGCGCCGTCGAGCGGATGCCGCCGAGAAACGGATACTTGGAGTTCGCCGCGTAACCCGCCAGCACGATGCTATAGACCCCGAGCGAAACGATGCCGAACGTGTAAAGGATGCCGATGTTCAGGTCCGCCAGCACCATGCTTTGCTTGCCGATCTGCGAGCCGAACGGAATCACCGCGAGGTTCAGGATCGCCGGGATGAGCGCGAGGGCCGGCGCGAGGACGTAGAAAACCTTGCGGACGTGTGCCGGCGTCATTTCTTCCTTGAAGAACGCCTTTACGGCATCGGCGGCGGGCTGGAGCAAGCCAAACGGCCCGGCGCGATTTGGTCCGATGCGGTCCTGGATGAACGCGCACACGCGCCGCTCCACCAGCACGATGTAAGCGACCATGAACATCAGCACACTGAACGCGGCCACGGCTTTCACGCCCGTGAAGATCACGAACTGCGTTGTCGCATCCAGGTTGTTGAGCCAGTCCATCTAGTCTTTCTCCGAAAGCACCCGTTCCAATTCGGCCGGCGCGGGCAGCAGCTTGGCCAGAGGCTTTGGCAAGCGGTCCGTCAGCTTGTATTCCGCCACGCCGATGGGTTTGCGCAAGTCGCGCAACGCATACTCGACGACCGTGCGGCCTTTACCCTTGCACAGGATCAACCCGACCGACGGTTGGTCGTCCGGGTGCCGGACCTGTGCGTCGAGCGCCGACAAGTAGAAATTCATCTTGCCCGCGAACTCCGGCTCGAAATCACGCATCTTCAGGTCAATCGCGAAGAGGCAGCGCAGACGGTGATGAAAGAACAGCAAGTCCACGCGGAAATCCCGTCCGTCCACTTCGAGGCCATACTCGCTGCCGAGCAAGGCGAAGCCCGCGCCGAGTTCGAGCAGGAAATCTTTCAGCCGCTCCAGCAACGCGCGCTGGAGTTCCCGCTCCTTGGCCTGTTTCCTCACTTGCAGGAAATCGAAGACATAGGGGTCTTTCAAGGTCTGCGCGACCAACTCGGACTGTTTCGCGGGCAGCGTGTGCTTGAAGTTGTTTGCCTTGAGCGCGCCGGCCTGACGGCGATGCAAGCCGGTTTCAATCTGATGCACCAGCACCGCGCGCGACCAGCCGTTCGCGATCGTTTGCCGCGCATACCAGATGCGCTCGGCGGGGCTCTTAACGGAGTTCAACAGGACCAGATTGTGCCCCCACGGAATTTCTGCGACAAGCTGTCGCAGAATTTGGCGGTTGCGGTACGCCTCGAAGAAACGCCGCATGTCCCAGAGGTTGCGCGCGGAGAATCCCATCATCTCTGGAAACTCACGGCGCAAGTCCGCCGACAGTCTTTGAATCACGGCGTCGCCCCACCCAGCCGATTCCTGCCGTTCCATGATGCCCTTCCCGATTTCCCAATAGAGCACCACCATCTCGCGGTTCGCTGACAACGCAGCCTTGACCTGCGCCAAGCGGATACGCGACTTCAACTGCTGAAGCCAGGTCGCGTAACCCTTGGGCAGGGTTGGCGTCAAACTGCGTTGTTTCATTCGAGCCATGTCTGGCAAATCACCGCCGCACCGCTTGTCCAACAGCCTGTTGGACTTTTCGCCCGACGTCAGGCCAAATTCTGCGACAACCTGCCGCAGAATTAGTGCAACAAGCTGTTGCACAAATCAGCCTGCGCCGATTCAAATCTTCACCGTCACGCCTGCGTCACCGAGACTGGCCCACGTCAGGCCATTGAACGCGGGCACATCCTTCGCCATCTCGTTAAACAAACCCTCGATGGTCAGGAAACCGCCTTTGCCCAAGACGTTGAACACGAGGTCGTGCAGGAAATCCCATTCGGGCCGGGCGTCGCCCGGCGGCTCCACGGCTTTCATAAACTTCTGCACGCGACCTTTGGTGTTCGTGAACGTGCCGCGTTTCTCGGCGTGTGCGCAGCCGGGCAGGAGATAATGCGCCAACTTCGTTGTCGCGTTCGGCAAAATGTCGCTCACGACCAGCGTCTCCAGCTTGCCGAGCAAATCCGCGCCAAGGCCATGCTTCGTGACATCCTCACCGAAAGCGATCAGCGTCTTGATCTTCCCGCTCGCGATGCCGTCCGCGATCTTGGGCAGGTTGATGCCCATCTCGGTGAAGCACATCCCGGTCAGCCGCGCGCCATTGGTGTTCGGATTCTTGTCGGCGCTCACGAGTAATTTGTCCGGCTCGCCGACGCGCTCGATGGAATCGCTGATCGCCCCCAGCTTCACCTTGAGCTTGCTCAACAGCCAGAGTTCTTCGTTCGTCTGCCGCGCGGAGGCGATGATGGCCACCGAACCCGCCGGAGCTTGCTTAAGTTTGTCGGCGATTTCGCTGAGCGCCTCGGTCCATGACGATTTCTCGCCGCGCACCAAAACGTCCTTCAAACGGTCATCGCGCTGAATCCACTTGTAGTTCAGGCGGCCGGAGTCGCACATCCACGGGCCATTGACAGCGTCGTTCTCGCGCGGCGTGTAGCGGTAGATCCGTTCCTCGCGCGAGCCGATGACAATGTTGCAGCCCGTCCCACAACTCGTGCAGACGCTCTTCGTTTCCTTCAGAAACCACACGCGCATCTGGAAACGAAAATCCTTCGATGTGAGCGCGCCCACGGGACAGATGTCCACGGTGTTGAGCGTGTAGTTGTTGTCGAACGGCATCCCCGGATACGTGGCGATGGTGTTGTAGCTGCCGCGATTGATGATGCCGAGGGCGTCGTCGCCCGCCACGTCCCTCGTGAAGCGAATGCAGCGCGAGCACAGGATGCAGCGCTCGGCGTCGAGCATGATGCGCGGGCCGAGATCAACGGCTTTGGGCTTGTGAACCTTCGCCTCGACGAAGCGGCTCGCGCTCTGGCCGTAGTCCACGGAATATTCCTGAAGCTTGCACTCGCCGGCCTGGTCGCAAATCGGGCAATCGAGCGGGTGATTGATTAGCAGGGACTCCAGCACGCCTTCGCGCATGGCCTTCACGGTGGGCGTGTTCGTGTAAATCTCCATGCCCGGCGAAATCGGCGTGGCGCAGGCGATGGCCGGGCGTGGCGATTTGGCGATCTTCGGCGTGCCGTCGGGATTCAGGATGGGCTTGCGGTCCGGGCCGAGGGCGGGCGTGCCGAACTCGACGAGGCACATGCGGCAGTTGCCGGCGATTGGGAGCTTCGGATGATAGCAATAATGCGGCACCATCGCGCCCACGGCCTCAGCGGCTTGGATCATCGTCGTGGGCACGAGCTTGCCCTGCCAATCCGGCGAAAGCCGCGGCACTTCCACGTCGCGCCCGTCCACCGTCACCTTGATCTTTTCGATCGCGGGCGGCGCGGGCTTGGATTCAGTTGTAACGGCTGCTGACATTTTTAGTTAACGCAAAGGCGCAAAGACGCGGAGACGCAAAAGAAGAAACTCTTTGCGACTTGGCGACTTTGCATCTTGGCGTTGAAACAATTTCATTTCACCTTGCAGCGGCGGGTTCTTCTTGCTCTGCCGCCGATGATTTCGAGACGACGGCATTTGGGGCGCGCTTCGCTTCGTCTGCTGCGCCTTTGGCTACAAACTCATCCTTGAACTTGGCAACGAAGCTCTGAACCGGCCACGAGCAGGCTTCGCCGAACGCGCAAATCGTGCGGCCGCCGGGGATGTTATCGGCAATCTTCGCCAGATACTCCGCGTCTTGGGCGCGCCCGCCACCGTGGGCGAGGCGATGCAGGGCCTTGCTCATCCAGAGCGAACCTTCCCGGCAGGGCGTGCATTGGCCGCAGCTTTCGTGCGCGTAAAACTCGGCGATGTTGGCCAGCGCTTCCACAATGTCCGTCGAGTCGTCCATCACGATGATCGCGCTCGAACCGCTCATCGAGCCCGCCTGAATGATGGTGTCGAAGTCGTAGGGCAGGTCGAGCATGTCCAACTCCTGCTCCACGTCCTTGCCGTCCACCTTGCGCTTGATTTTGAAGCGTTCGCCCGCCTTGAACACCTTGGCCGACGAGCCACCCGGGATCACAGCCTTCAACTGTCTCGGTGGCCCGCCCGGCTCGGGCTCCCGCAACCCACCGCCAAATGCTGGATCGAAGATCAGATCGCGGAGTGTCACCTTGCCCGTTTCAACCTCGTAGTAGCCGGGCCGCTTGACGTGGCCGCTCAAGCTCACGATGCGCGTGCCGGTGTTGTTCGGCGTGCCGAGCTTGGCGAATTCCGCGCCGCCCATCGCGACGATGTGCTTCACGTTGCAGAGCGTCTCGACGTTGTTCACGATGGTCGGGCACATATAGAGGCCCAGCACCGCCGGGAAATACGGTGGCTTGATGCGCGGATACGGCCGCTTGCCTTCGAGCGATTCGATGAGGCCCGTTTCCTCGCCGCAGATGTAAGCGCCCGCACCGCGATGGACGTAGATTTCCAAATCGTAGCCACTGCCGAGAATGTTCTTGCCAAGAAAGTTCTTGGCGCGCGCTTCGGCCAAGGCCTTGTTGAGCAGCTTCGCTCCCTGCGGCATTTCGCCGCGGATGTAGATGTAGGCGAGCTTTACGTCGTTCGCGAAGCACGAGAGGATCATGCCCTCGATGAGCTGGTGCGGATCCTTGTGGATGATTTGACGATCCTTGAATGTTCCTGGCTCGGATTCGTCGGCGTTGCAGATGAGATAGATCGGCTTGCCGCTCTTACGGTCCACGAAGCTCCACTTAAGCCCGCACGAGAAGCCCGCCCCGCCGCGACCGCGCAGGCCGGACTTCATGACTTCGTCCCGGATTTGCTCCTGTGGCGATTTCTGTTTGCCGTCGGGCAAAGCCATTGGCTGCATCGCCAGCACTTTCCTGAGCACCTCATAGCCGCCATGTCGCAAATAGCACTCGATGTCGGGCGTGTAACCCGGCTGATCGGCGTATTTGAGGATGAGGCGGTATTCGGAGGGCATGTTAGCGTGGTGCGTGATGCGTAATGCGTGAACCCAAGGCCCGGCTTGACTGGGCGGGGAAAGGGTTTAGGCTTTCCACCGCTCCGGCTTGCCCGATGGTGTAACGGTAGCACAGCAGACTCTGGATCTGTTTGTCATGGTTCAAATCCATGTCGGGCAGCCAACTTCCGTTTACGGGTCGAAGCTTGCGGATAGCGAACTTCTTTTTCATTTCGCCCTCCTCCGCAGTTTAAGCGTCTGGTCAATCGCGTGAATGTGAGCCGGATCTTTGTCCCGCATCACGGCGGCCTTACTCTTGCGGATGGACTCCAACGGCATGACGGGAATCTCGCAACCGTGGAATTTCAGTTTGTGCGCCTTTCGCATCTCAGTGCTGAACGTGTCGAGGCCGGTAACTTCGTAGATAAAATTCACCAGCATCCCGTCGCTCAATTCCACGACGGTGTTGCGGACCATGGCTGCCCCCAAGCGCAAGGCGACGTTCACCGCGCGCATGTATTGGCGGGCGGGAAGGTCAATCCACAGGTCCACATCGTGCGTGACCACCGGAACACCTTGGAGGAGGGCTGCAGTCATGCCTATGAGCTGGAAGCGAATTTTTTCAGCGCGGAGCGCCCCCACAAGCCGAACGAGCGGAGATACGTCTCGTTTATCTGCCAACGTTCGTCTGGTGTCGCCGCCAGACTTCGGGCGTAGAGGACCTTTTCGTGCTCGTCCAAGCCGCGCACGCGTTTGATGCGTGCGTAAACTTTCCGCCAATCTTTGAGGCTTGTTTGCATGTTTGCGCCTGGTTGCCATCCGGAATCGTCTATTTGCACTTGGCCACTATTTCGTCTGCTTTGGCGCGGCTGACGCCTTCATGGAAATCGTCGTTCACCATGATGACTGGCGCCGTGCCGCAACTGGCCAGGCATTCGACGAACTCAACCGTGAACTTGCCGTCCTTCGTCGTCTGCGGACCGTGTTTGTGCGCGTCGAGCCCCAACTTCTCGCAAAAGTGCTTGTGCAGTTGATATGAGCCGCCGAGCGCGCAGCTCAACGTGCGGCAAACCTTGATTTGATACTTTCCGACCGGCTGCTGCCGGAACATCGGGTAGAACGTGACCAGTTCGTAAACGTTGATCGGTTGCAGGCCGAGCTTCCTGGCCGTCCACTCGACGGCTTCCTGCGAAATCCAGCCGAAGTGTTCCTGAATCGCATGCAGCACCATGAGCGACGCGCTGCGCTTCACGGGATAATGCGTGATCAGCTCGTCAATCTCGGCTTCCAAACTGGCTGGGATGGCGAAACTCATCGGTCACACTCCCCCATCACGAAGTCGAACGAGCCCAAGATCGCCGTTGTGTCGCTCATCATGTGGCCGGGCAAAAGGTGCGACAGGATGCTCAGGTTGCAGAAGGAAGGCGAACGAATCTTCATCCGATACGGCGTGCCGCCGCCGCGGCTGTGGATGTAGAAGCCCAATTCGCCCTTCGGATTCTCGTGCCCGAAGTAGATTTCGCCGGGCGGACAGTTCACGCCTTGCGTCACGAGCATGAACTGGTGGATCAGTTCCTCCATGCTCGACATGACCTTGTGCTTGGGCGGCAACACGATCTTGCCATCGCTGACACACACTGGTTCTTTCGACTCGTTCTCAAAGCCACCGGGAATCTTATCGAGGCATTGATGGATAATCCGCACGCTTTGGCGCATTTCCTCCATGCGGACGAGGTAGCGGTCGTAGCTGTCGCCGACTTCGCCGAGCGGCACGTCGAACTGCAAATCCGGGTAGCACAAATACGGCTGCGCCTTGCGCAAATCGTACTCCACCCCGCTGCCGCGCAGGTTCGGGCCGGTCAAGCCGTAGTCGAGCGCGTCTTCCTTCGAGATCACGCCGACATCCTTGGTCCGGTCAATCCAGATTCTGTTTCGCGTGAGCAACGTCTCGACCTCGGCGATGTTAACCACGACCTCGTTCAGAAACTTGCGCACGGCCGCGCACCAGCCGGGCGGCGTGTCGCGCGAAACCCCGCCGATGCGCGTGTAAGTGGTCGTGAACCGCGCGCCGGAGAGGGCCTCAGCCAGGTTGTGAATCTTTTCGCGCTCGGTGAACGTGATCAGGAACACCGTCATCGCGCCGACGTCCATGGCGAAGCAGCCAATGCCGAGCAAGTGCGACGAGATTCGGGCGAGTTCCGCGCAGATCACCCGGATGTATTGGCAGCGCGGCGGCAGCCCGTCGTGGATGCCGAGGAGCTTCTCGACCGCAAGCGCGTAGGCGACGTTGTTCGCGAGCGGCGCGAGGTAATCCAGCCGATCCGTATACGGGATGAACTGGGTGTAGGTCATGTTCTCGGCGATCTTCTCGTCGCCACGGTGGAGGTAGCCGATGTCGGGCGTCGCCTTGGTGATGACCTCGCCATCGAGTTCCAGCACGATGCGCAACACACCGTGCGTGGACGGATGCGACGGCCCCATGTTCAGGATCATCTTCTCGCCCTGAACGTCGGCAAGGTCTTCGACCGCGGCCTGGGCGGCGCGCCCGGCGCTGTCTTGGAACTCGATGTCGCGAACTTCAGGCATGGAACTGTTCAGACCGAATGGAACGGCGTTGTCATGGCTTCGCCTCCGGCGGAAGCAAATTCAGCACGAAATCGTAAAGGGCTTGGGCATCTCGCAGTGCTGCGTCAAATTCCTCACGCGTTGGCATCGGGTCCTCGGTGAGTCCCGGATAACGGAAGGCAGAAACGTAAGGCGTGAGCCGTTCCGCGGTTCCGGTGAAAAGGGTGAAGTCAGTTCGCAACGCGGCGGCCTGTCGGATGAGCCGTCGGAGGTCATGCGTCTTTTCAAATGAAACATTCCGGGCCGCAAGCCAGCCTTTCACGGCCTTCTCCGCCGCCTGCTGGCAATGATAGATGGCGGTGTCAAGCGGCCCCCCGGCGGCGTTGGCTGTGATGCGCGCCGTTTGCAGATCGTGCAGCGCCTTGGTCAACCATTCGCGCGTCAGCCTGGAAATGGCCTCATCCATAAAGTTTTCGCCCCCGGTGCAGGATGTCGTGCTGGATGGACGCGCGCAAATCCTTGTAGCGGTCAAATTCCTCCCGCGTTTGCACAAACACGTCCTTGCTCATGTCCAAGTCGCCCAGGCACCGATGCGCGCGTTGCATCCGACGGATCGCTCGTTCGTTGCTTTCGGGGACAATCACCATCAAGTCCACATCGCTGTCCTCGTGCGGCGTGCCCCAGGCATGGGAGCCGAACAGGAATATCTGCTCCGGCTGGAACTCGGCTTTCAGCCGTTCCACGGCCTTCTCCAACAATCCTGCCGGGATTTCTTTCATGGTTAATCCAAGATCAGATTTCGGGCGTTCTTACCCGTGGCTCGCGCTCAATGGCATCCTTCCCGCCGGGCAAGGTCACGAACGGCCCGCCTTCGATGGGCGCGGCTTTCGTGAACGCCACGTCCGGCACTTCCGTCGGCTTGCCGGCGACAGGGAAGTCCTTGCGTAGTGGATGATACGGGTAGCCTTCCCACATGATGATTCGACGCAAATCCGGGTGGTTGCGAAACCGGATTCCCATCATGTCGTAAATCTCGCGCTCGTGCCACTCAGCCGTGCGCCAGACGCCCGTGACGGTCGGCAGCTCGGATTTCTCTTCGCTTACGCGGGTCCGCAGGCGCAGGTAGCAGCGGTGCGCAACGCCATAAAGCTCATAGACGATCAGCCAGCGCGGGTCGTCGCCGTAGTTGTCCACGCTCGAAATGTCCACGAGGAAATCGGAACCCAAGTCCTTCTTCGCAAAGGCGCACACCTCGACAATCCGCTCGGCATCCGCGACATCCATCGTCACTTCGCCGCGAAACTCCGCCGGCTCGGAGAGGGTTTCTCCGAACTTGGCGCGGAGTTGCTTGGCGAGTTCGAGGGCGGTCACAGTAAAAAGAAATTGAAACCACGGATGGACACAGATGGACACGGATAAGACGTAGCAGCCGACGTGAGGAGGCTCTGATTTCCTTTCAGTTTGAGCCTCGTTACCTCGGCTGCTACAGAATCTCTTGTGAATCCGTGTTTATCCGTGTTCATCCGTGGTTGAAGCTACTTTCCGGGCGGCAACGCCGGGCCTGGTCGCTTCAGTGTTGCCAGCAACGGCTCGCGCATGAGTTTGCCCTGAAGCTTGAGCAGCGCGTCGAGCAACGCCTCGGGTCGCGGCGGACAACCGGCGACGTAGAAATCCACCGGGAGGATGTGGTCCACGCCTTGCAGGACAGAATAGCTCCGATACATGCCTCCCGTGGACGCACACGCGCCCATGGCGATGACCCATTTCGGCTCGGCCATCTGGTCGTAGAGCCGCTTCACCACCGTGGCCATCTTGTAGGTCACCGTGCCGGCGACGATCATCACGTCCGATTGCCGCGGGGAAAAGCGCATCACCTCCATGCCGAAGCGGGAGATGTCGTAGCGGCTCGCGCCCGTGCCCATGAGTTCGATGGCACAGCAAGCCAACCCCATCGGCATCGGCCAGATGGAGTTCTTGCGAAACCAGTTCAAAGCGGCGTCCAGCCGAGTAACGACAACGTCGCCCTCGACCTTCGTGTTGTAGCCTATTTCGGTGGTGTTTTGCACAGGCTGCGCCGCGGTCGGTTTGCGCGTGGAACCTAGTGAGGCCCCCGAGGAGTCGCAAGGTGAAACTCCGCCATTTCAGGGCGGTTGTGGCGAAATTCCCGCCCCGACAGCAAAACTAAACAAGCGATGCGCAACCGGAGTCAGTTCGTGCGGCCCAACTGCCAAAACATTGGGGTCAGCGAGAACTCACCGAAACCTCCCACCAGCCGCAATCAAGCTTAGTTCAGTCGCGACACGCGAAACTGGCTGAACCGCGCCCAATGTTCGGCGTCCGGCGGGCCTTGGTAACAATGCAGGCTGACCTTCGCCTGGCCTTGCGGTGAAGCGGGCATCTCGCCCGAACCCGCTTCACGCCACTTTTCCGCTCCTAGAGGCAAATACTCGCCGCGAATCTTCCGACCGGCCACAAGCAACCGCACCCGCACCGAGGTCACGGCGATGGGAATCTTGGCCAGCGTGCGCGTCTGGTCGGCCTCCTCGCGCCCCATGACGATGCACACCTCGCCATCCACGAGTTCCAAGCCCAGCTTCACCATGTGGCTGTCATCGTAATACCAGGCCAGGTTCGCCTGCTCGTACTGGTGCGTGGGGAAATTGGTGATGGTGACGGAAGCCTCGACTTCGCCGCCCTCCACAACCGGCGCGGGGCGGACAAGGACGTTTTTCGCGTTATTCGCCCCACCCCAGAGGTTGCCGGGCAACACGCGCATCTCAAGCCCTCGGCCCGTAATCCGCCAATTCGCCCGGTCTTCCCGCACCCACGACCACCCGTCACTGAGCTGGCTGGTGAAGTCGTCTTTGAACAGCACTTCCTCGGCAGCGCAACTCAGGGCGAGGGGCAGGGTAACCAGGAAGAGTCCAAGGTGTTGGAGTTGCATGGCTTCGGCCTCAAATGGCAGGTCAGGCTTTCAAGCCCTTCAGACTCACCTCCCACTTCTCGTTCTTCTTCATCATCTGCTCCCAAGTCACTTCCGCGCGCTGGTACGCGGCGGTGCGGCCGAGGATGGTGGTGAGGTTGCTGCGGACGCTCGGCGCGACCGTCGGGTTCGAGCAATCGCCGGTGGTGATGGCTTTGTGGAAGGTGGCGATGTTGTTGACCGCGCCGTCGGTGTAAAGGTTGGTCATTTCACCGCCGTTGAACAGGTCGTCGTTTGAGCGGACCATGACCTTGCCGAAGTAATGCGTGTCGGCCATGCCTTTCAGGCCGAACACGCGGCACAGAATGTCGTCAATGCCATGCCCGACCTGCTTCGAGTCGAAGCTCACGATCACGTCGTTCGGGAAGTAGTAGATCACGGCGAAGTGATCCCACACATCACCGCCGGGCGGGGTGATGCGCCCGCCGGTGCCGTAGGCGCGAAGGGGGTTGGCATTCAGGAACCAAGTGGCCACGTCCAAAGCATGGATGTTCTGCTCCGTGATGATGTCCCCGGAGAGCTTGCGGTCAGCGCCCCAGGCACGCAGCCGGGTTTCGGGGTCTTTGGGGTTCGCGCGCAACAACTCGTCCATCTTGCCCCACGTCGGGCCGCAGAGGTAGGACGCTTCCGCCAGGAAAACCTTGCCAATCATGCCGTCGTGGACGCGCTTGACCGCCTCTTGATATGAGGCGTGGGCGCGGGTCTGGAAGTCCACGAGGAAGCACAGCCGTTTGGCTGTGGCGCGCTTTCCGGATTCTTCCACCGACTTGCAGCCCGGCACGTCCACAGCGATGGGCTTGGCCAGATAGACGTGTTTGCCGGCCTCCACAGCTTCGGCGGCTTGTTGCGGATGGAAATACGGCGGCGACTCGATGACCACGGCGTCCAGCTTTTGCTCCAGCATCCGCCGATAGCCATAGAGCCCGTTGAAGCGCATGTTCGCGGGCACACCGAACTTGTCGCCCGCCTCGGTGGTGCGATCCTCGAAATAATCAAACACCGCGCCAAGGTTGTAGCCGCCATGTTTGAGGAAGAGGTTGGCGATCCACTTGCCACGCCCGCCACAGCCGATGAGGCCGAGGTTGACCTTGGAGTTCGCCTCCGCGCCCAGGGCAAGCGCGGGCTTGAGCACGGTGAAGGAGAGCGCGGCAGCGCCGGCGCCGGCGACGAATTGGCGGCGGTTCATGCTTGAAGTCGGGGAAGGGGTTTCATTCATGGTCAAACTCAGGTTGTTGGTTGCTGTTCGTGCGACTTGGCTTTTTTGTGGCGCGGGTTCACAGCGCGCCAAGGAGGTTTACACTGAGGCGGCCTGCCGCGCCAGCCTGCGTTGCTTGCGCGTGACCAGAAACATGCACACGCCGCCGCTGAAGGCGAACAGCACCATCAGCGGATACCAGGCGCTCCAGCCAAACTTGCCAAACAGTTTGCCGAACAAGAACAGGCTGAGGGCCGACCCGTAATACTGGAACGAATCAATCACCCCCAGCGCGAAGCCGGCCATCTTCTTACCGCCAATGTCCATCGGCGCGGCGGCGCCCACGATCGAATGCGTGGAATTCACCGTCAACGAAACCAGCACCAGGAACATCCCCCCGAGAAAGACCCCGAGCGGGCCCGGGCGGATGAACCCCGAGAACATGGCGACGGCGGCGCAACTGATCACCGTCGCCTCCGTGAAATAGAGCGCCATGGCCACGGGCGAACGCGCGCCTTTGAAAAGCCGGTCCGAGATCATCCCCGCCCCGATGGATCCGAGGATCGCCGCGGCCGTCATCAAGTTCATGGTGATCAGCACCGACAGCGGTTTGGAATTCATGTCAATCAGCAGATGCTCCTTGAAAAACATCACCGCCATCTGGTCGGAACTGTGCCGCACCGCACCCGTGCTGGCATACGCCGCCGCGTAAAACCACACCAGCGGATGCCGGAAGATGTACCGGAACGAGTCCCTCACGCTGACCCGCGTGCCGGGGCTGTCGTCAATCTCGTCGCGCACGGCCTCCGGATAGCCCGCCTGCGCCGGTTCTTCCTTCACAGTCAAAGCCATGAAGACGGCCATCAGGGCGGTGACAAACGGCGGCACGATGAACAGCAACCGCCAGTTGCCTGGCGCCACCGCCCAGGTGCCCAGCCCCCAACAGGTGATCGTGAATCCGGCGAGCAGCCACGGGGAGAGCGTGTTCGCTGCAAATTGGCCCAATTGGATCATGATGCCGAAGATGCCGGTGAACGTGCCGCGCTCGGTGCGTCGGAACCACGCCGCGTTGATCTTCACGAACCCCGGCGCGCCGCACGATTGAAACCAGCCGTTCAACAACGCGATCAGCGCGAACGTCGCGAACGTCCCGACGAACGACGAGAAGCCGAAGATGAAGTTGCAGGCGATGGTGCCCGCCGCGCCCGCCAACATCATCCATCTCCCCCCGATGCGATCCGCGATGAGGCCGTTAAACAACTGCCCCGTGCCGTACGCCAGCGACCACACCACCCAAAGGTTGGCCAGGTCGGCGGCATCAAACCCGAACTCCTTGTTCATGCCCGGGCCGGCGAACCGGAAGTTATACCGGCACATGTAATAGGAGGCGTAAAGCAGGCCCAGCGCGCCCCAGTTCAGCCCGCGCCGCGCCCGGAAGCCCGGCGGATACTTGGGACGCGCGGTGGTGGTGTGTGAGTCGTTCATCAACGATCGGCTTGCGCGCCGCGCCCGCCAGCTAACCAGACGCCTCCGCCCAGGTCAAAGTTTTCGCGCCCGGATACCCTCACGCCGAGTTGACTCAAGAAGAGAGTTTCCGCGAGGGTGAGCGTCTTTCCAACTGCAGGGACACGGCCGTGCCGTGCCGGAAACGGGCTCGCTTTGGACCGATCCGCGTCGCTCAACCCGGCTCGGCGGCGTTGGCGGCGGCGGCGACGCTTTCGATCACGCGGGCGGCGCCGGGCAGGGTTTCGCGCAGCATTCCGACGCGACTGTTGAGCTGCACCACCGTTTCCACCGCCCGATAGGCCACCAACCGCCGGTACCAGTCCACGAACGCGCGGCTGACGTTCAACTCCTCGGCGGCGCTTTGCGGGCACAAGCCCGGCTGCGCTTCGAGGGTCGCGCACAGGATGGCGGCGGCCACGGCGCGCGGCGGGCGCGCGCCGTTGCAGGCACGCTCCCAGAGCGGCTGCGCCTGGCGGGCCTGCTGGCTCAACAGCAGCGCCTCGGCACGTTGGCCAACGAGCGCCAAATCATCGGGAAAGAGGCGAACCGCCTCGTTCGTCCAATCGCGGGCGAACTCCAAAAAGGCCGGCTGGCTCAACGCAATCTCGCCGCCCAGCCGCCACGCCAGGGCGTGTTTCGCATTCTGTTGCACGACTTCATGCAGGCGTTGCAGCGCCTCCACCGGTCGTCCTTGCGCGACGAGGAAGCGGGCGTAATCCACCCGCAGATCTTCCGTCTTGGCGGCGGAGGCCAGCCCGGCTTGGAAGGCCTTCTCCGCGCCTGCGGCGTCGTTCAGTTTCGCCAACGACAGTGCCAGGCAATGGTGGGGCGCGGCAGTGAGAATGTCCGTGTTGATCGGCGAGAGCGCGGGCTGTTTCAGCTTGGCGAGGCACTGGCGCATCTGCTCGGCGGCTTCGCGCGGCTGCTTCAATTCGTAATGCGACAATCCCAAGGCAAAGTGCATGGATGCCGTGAGCCCGCCGCCGCTCCGGGCCAGTGAGGAATTCAGGACCTGCACCACTTCGTCGTGGGCGCGAATCTTGTAGAGATGCGAGGTGAACTGGGTGAGCAGGACCTCGCGCAACTCGGGCACGACTTCGTTGGGCTTTTGCGCGGACATGAGCCGGAAGGCGTCGCGGTATTTCGCGATGCCCGACTCCACTTCACCCGAGCGGGCGAGTTCGAGCCCGAGATTCAGCGTGAGGTTGATGTCGGTTGGGCGTTCCTCCAAACCGAGCCGGAGCAGGCGCAGGTTGCGCTCGATCTTGTTCCGGTCTCTGACCAGCTCCTTGCTGTAGCCGTGATGCAACAGGCAGGCGGTGCCGAGCGCGGTGTCCATGCCGAATGTCTTGCAGAGCGGCAGCAGGCTGGGAAACACCTGCTCGTGAATCCGGCCGTAGTAGTAAGCGCCGGGGGCGTTGCGGAAGAGCCGCGGGATGAAGCTGCGGCCCTCGGCTTCCTGGCCGCGGTTGACCAGCGGCAGGCGGAAGGCGATGGCGTCGGCCTTGCGCAGGTCCGCGCGCAAGGCGGCGTGCTGATCGCCGGGCAATTCCTCGTCGGCGTCGAGCATCAGAATCCAATCGCCCGTGGCGTGCTCCAGGATCCGGTTGCGCGGCGCGCTGAAGTCGTCATTCCAGGTCGTCGTGTAAACCTCCGCGCCGAGCGACTTCGCAATTTCGATCGTGCGATCCGTCGAGCCGGTGTCCACGACGATGATCTGGTCGGCCAGCCCCTTGACCGAGTTGAGGCACTGCGTGATGAACTGTTCCTCGTTCCGGGTGAGGACGCCGACGGTCAGCCGACTTCGGATTTCGGATTTCGGATTTCGGATTTGCTCCGGCAACGCCAGCCACTCCGGCTTCGCGCCGCCCTTGAGCGGCTTCTTCAGAAATTGCTTCGGTGCGTTCCAGCGAGGTGCCAGTTCAGCAGCGCGGTGGGCGCAGCTTTTTGCCGAAGCGGCATCGCCGGCGGCCAGGGCGATTTCGGCAAGCAGCAGGCAGGCTTCGGGATGGAAGGGGCGGACTTGAAGCGCGGTGCAGGCGGCTTGCCACGCGGCGGCGAACTCGCGGCGGCCAAACGCCCCGCGGGCTTCATCCAGTTGCCCCAACTTGGCTGCTCCGGCCCCGGCTCGTGAGAGCGGGGATTCGCCGGTCACCACTCGCGAACTCATGCTCGCGGCTACCGGTTGCCAGAAGCGTTCACTGTTGCCTTTGTGCGTCAGTGTGAGCGCGGAGAGTGGAATGTTGAGCGAGACGCCGGCGGGCAGTTGCTGCGGGATGGGATAGCCCTTTTCGAGCGCCACGTCGGCGGGCAGTTGCCACTTGGCGCGGAACAAATCCCAGTTGCGCAGCATGGCGGAGCGATAGTCAATCTTCGCGCCTTTGAAGGTTTGACTGCCAGTGTGGTGAATGAAGACATCCTTCGCAATGCGGATGCGGAAGCCGGCGAGCCGCGCGCGAATGCAGAAATCATCGTCCTCGAAATTGCCGCTGCCGAACCGCTCATCCAATCCGCCGATGCGCTCGATGACTTCGCGCCGCGCCAGCAGGCAGAAGCCCACCGCGCGCCCGACCTCGAACGATTGGCCGGCGTGAGTCTGCGCCCACTGCTTGGCGAAGGCCGGCAAGCCCGACAAATCCGTGTAGCCGACTTCGCTCACGAACTGCGGCCCAGAGACGCGATTGGACATCGGGCCGACAACCCCGGTGTCCGGCTCGCGCCGGAGCACATCCAACATGCCTTCGAGCCAGCCAGCGGTGACGACCGTGTCATTGTTCAACAGCACCACGTTCTGACCGCGGGCGAGGGCCAAGCCCTGGTTGTTACCGGCGGCAAAGCCCAGATTCGTCTCGTTGTGGATGACGATGCCGTGGGGCGTCTTGGCCAGCCACTCGCGCAGAAACTCCGGCGTGCCGTCGTTCGAACCGTTGTCCACCACGATGATCTCATGTGGCAGCGGGGTGTGGGCGGCGAGACTCTCCAGACACCTGCGCGTATGCTCAAGCTGATTCAGCACGAGAAGGATGACCGAGGCCATCGGCTTACCGGCGGCGGACGCCGGAGCAGCTTCCCCAGCCGGAGTTGAGACCGCCGGGCTTCCCAAGAGATTTTTTGCCCACGCCGCAAAAGACGCGTGCGTCCGCTCCAAGTTCCGCAGATCGCTTGCGGGCAGTGAACTGTCGCCGCCGGTGAGGTCGGCGAATGCAGGCGTGGCTACGCGCGCCTGCCAGTTCAACTCGCGGAGTTGTGCGGCCAGATGCCAGAGAGCACCGGCAGGTGACAGATCGCCGGAGAGTCCAAGGCCCTCGATAAAGGCGGCCCGGCGGAAGGCCACACAGCGGGCGGCCCTGCCCAACGCCTGCGGCAACGATTCAGCGGCATCGTTCGTCGCTCCGCTCGGGAAGAGCAGCGCGGTTGTTGGATTCCGCAAGCTGGCGAGCACCTGTTCATCCCAACCGCGCCGCGCACGCACCCCGTCGTCCGTGAAGAGCAGCGCGAAGGACGGCGAGCGGTCGGCCTGACTGTTGAGACACTGAGAAAGCGAATCTGCGGACTGACGTTGGACCGCCCACGCGCGGAAGACATTGTTGGTATGCCGCAGCGTGAGCGTCTTCAGTTCGTCGGTGATCTTGGCGACGATGGTAACTACTTCGATTCCGCGACCGGGCGCCGCGTTTTCCTTCAGGCGTGTCAGGCACTCTTCAAAGCGGGCGAGATCATTGCCCGCCTGGACGATCACAGTGATCTCAGGCGGCACGCCTTCGGCCACTTCGCCCACACCGGACAGCAACATCGCGCGACTGTAGGAAAAGAAATCGTCGGTGGCCTTGGGGCTTTCGAGTTGATGCACCGCCTGGGGCCAAAGCACGCCCTGCGCCGCAAGCAGGCGCGCATAACCTCCCTTGCGCCATTGCTCGCGGTCGCTGGTGGCGCAGATGGTTTTAACGCCCTCCGCGAAGTAGTAGTCATCCAGGGGAATGGTGGCGAAGTGGCGGAGTTCGGCCTGCAACGGGAACGCGCTGGCCCGGCCGAGGATCATCGCTCCGGCACGGTCAATGTCCGTCAGCACGCGCGCGCCAAGCGCCGAGTCGCCTCCCAGTGATGCAGGCTTCTGCGCCCGCGTCCAGAGCCAGAGCTTCTGGAAGGCAAGCACCCCGTCCTTGAAGGCGCGCTGGCGGCGGAGCAGTTCCGGCGCGAAGCGCATTTCATCGAGCACCGGGGCGACGCTGCCGTCGGGCTGGCGTTGGTAGCCGAGGGTGGTGCCGATCGGCGCGGTCAGACATTGCTCGACAAACGCGGGCGAGCGGATGAAGGAGGCGAAGTGGAAATCGGGCTTGCCAAACGAGCCGAGGAAATGCCGGACGTCCAGACCGTCCAAGACGCGACTGGCCGCGCGTTCGCAGGTGACCAGATAGCAGCCCACCATCGGCACGCGGATTCCTTCCATCTCCAGGATGCGGGCCATCTGCATCTGAGCCGACGCGTTATAGCCAATGTCGCACACGCCAAACGCCGCGCCGCTCTCGAGCCACGGCCGCAGATAGTCCACCACCTTGCGGCGTTCTTCGGCGCTGCGGGCCTCAATGCGCTGGGCAATCTCCGGGGTGAACAAATGCTTCGCCAATTGGTGCAGCCGGTCGGGGCCGTTCACGCGCTCGTCGGCCGAAAACGGCAGGCCGCGCAGGTGTTCTGCCCCGAGGCCGAAATGCTTGAGAATGGTCTTCACCGGCAGCGTTTCGCGGCGGCCCAGCCAGTCCAGCAGATTTTCCGCGCTGAGCCGGCCAATCGCAGCGAGGTCGGTGGATTTCCGATTGACGAACAGCGGTTCAATGGTCAGGGGCAAGCCTTGGTGGTTTGCCTCCGCTTGCAGCAGTTGCCCAAACAGGTCGCCTTCGCGCATGAACGCGCCGACCTTGCGGACGCCGCTGGCGGTGAACTGCTCACACGCCCAGGTGGCAAATCGGGACAGCAACGGCCCCAGCAACAGCGCGCCGGATCGGGCAAAAAAGGCTTCCGCAGTTTCTCCCGGGAACTGGCGGGCGGCCAGCAACCGCAGCGAGTTGATGCTGAACGCCGGCTCGCTTCCTCCCAGCAGTGCCGCTTCGCGCGCCAGCACAGTCTGCGCGGTGGGCGCCGCCTGAACGTATTGGCAGGCGCGCACGCCGGCCTTGCGGGCACCCGCAACATCCGCCCCCGGATTGTCGCCGAGGTGCAGGAGTTCCTCCGGCTTCAGCTGTAAGGTTTTCAGGGCGGCGCGAAAAAGGTTGCCCGTGCCTTTGCAAACCCCGCAATCGCTGGAAGTGAAGATGTGCTCAAAGAAACCGGGGTCGCAATGATTGGCCCGGAGGATTTCTCGCAGCGCGTCCGCCGCAAGATAGATGTCCGAAATGATCACGGTGCGCAGGCCGCGTTCGCGGGCGTGGCGGGCGAACGCCAGCACGCTCGGATTGAGCACACAAAGGTCCGCCTCGGCGGCCACTTCAAACTGGGCAGCCAGTGCGCCGTCCTTGACGAGCGTGCGCATTTGGGCATAAACGGCTTCCAACCGAACGTCCTCGACCGCCTTGTCCCGGCTGTGTTGGGCTTGGCGGGCCTTGCCCTCGGCCACGCGCCGCAAGGTGGCGAAATCCGCCGGCGTGACGTGAGCAGGGATCAATTGTTGTTCCTTCAACCGGCGGCCGATTTCTGGAAAGACATCCGTGGGCCGTGTCGTCAGCCGCCAGACCAACGTATCAAAGAAGTCAAACGAGACGGCGCGCACCCGACCGGCGCTCAACTCGATCAATTCCGCGGCGCGGCGGAGGGATTCTTCATTGCGCCAGAGATCAGCGGGAAGTGGCAAGGCAGGGTTCATGGGAGCATTCACGGCGGCAGATTAATTCGGGGGGCGAGCGCGCAACTCGTTAAGCGCGGCTTCGACCGCCGCCAGACGATCGGCAACCGGCGGCAGGTGACGGCCGTCGGCCGCGATGCGCGCAATGAACTGGGCCAAGTCACGCAGGTTGCGCCGGGCCGGCACGTCTGGTGTGCAGCCAATAAGAAACTGATCCATGATCCAAGTGAGAAAGGCCCGGGCATTGGCCCGCTTCTCCTCCCAGCCCTCCCGCCGCAGCGCCGCGCGCAAGACGGCGGGAAGTTGTTCCCGGCGATCCACTTCGTAGGCGGCATTGCGCCCCCACCAAGCACTGTGGCCGAGCAGAACGACCGGCTTGTCATAAAGGGCGGCCTCGAATTGCAGCGTGGTGAATTGCGCCACCACCACATCCGCCAGGTCAATCAAGGCGTGCGGGTTCACATCCCGGACCACCTGCACGCCCTCGACCTTGGCTACGGCATAGGGATCCTGGTCAATCGGGTGGGGTTTGAACACGACTGCCACGCTCGGATCGTTTTCCACGTGCGCCCAAACTCCCATGAGCGCGTCTTGGGTGGAAACGAACTCCGGCGAGTGATAGCGCCGCCCGGGACTATTCCGAGGCTGAAGACCACAACTGTCGAATTGACCCAGGACGACCACGACCTTTTTCGAGCCCAGTTCGAGCTTTGTACGCAACGCCGCGCCGCCGCCTTCAAAATCTGGGTGCTCGTATTTCTGCGGGCGAGCCTTGAGGTAATAGTCACGGATTCGCTCGAAGGCGGACAGGTCGCGCGCGGATGCCGGCAGGTCTTGAGCCAGCCAGTGCGTTCGGAGGTCTGACCAGGCGTGCAAACCGCGACTTTCCATCATGAGCGTGTCCGGCAGCAAGCCGCGCTCAATCCCGGTGAAAGGGATTTCCCGTTCCAAGCATGGCTCGCGAAGCACTGTCGCCAAAGGTGAAGAGGGATCCCATGCCAACACGCAACCCGGTTGCAGCGTGTTGATCAAATTCCTCGCAACCTGGCGACATGCGATCAAGCCAGCCAACCCCTCATGGGCCGACCCCGCACCTTGCGTCCGGCTCCGATCATTCTCGATCAAATCGAAGTCCCGCGGAGTGACACAGCCCCCCAGTGTCACCGCCGCTGGAAACTGTTGCGCGTAGTCACGGAAGAGATACGGAATGGGGATCAAGTGATACGACCGCGCGACCTCGGGCACGGTGGTGCTCAACAGGACCAACTGGCAGCCGACCTCATTCAGCCGCGCCCCCATATCCTCCCACATCCGCCTCGTCGGCTCGGTCATGAGGAGATAGTTGGTCGCCAGGCAAATGGTAGTGCTCATGAGCGGCAGGGCTTTGTCAGCTTGCGCCGCTGGCCCGCGTTTAATGTGGAGGCATGCCAAAACCACCTGAAGGCGGTTTGGTGGATGGGCCGCTGTCGCTCTGGGGCAAGTTCCGTCATGGGCCGTGGGAGGGACGCGTCAGAAGAGCCCGAACTTCTTGACGAGTTCGTCGGTGCGGATGCCTTGAGCAATGGCCAGCAGGATGCCGCCTTCGTTGCCGCGACGGCGCAACGCTTCCTCCAGAATCGCCGTCTCCTGCTTCTTGGGGATGACGACGATGCCGTCGCAATCGGCGAAGATCAGGTCGTCTTTGTGGACGCTGATGCCGTCAATGACAATGGTCTTGTTCCGCGAGGTGACGACGCCGCGCTTGCGGGTGTCCTTGCAGTGATGGCCCTTGGCGAAGACCGGGAAGCCCATACGCCGCGTGTCCGGCCAGTCGCGCGTGACGCCGTCAATGATCGCTCCCACCGCGCCGGCGCGAATGGCGAGGTTGGCATTCAACTCGCCGAAGAACGCGAAGCCGGGGGCGTGGTTGGCAACGACAATAACATCGTTGCTTACGACGTGATCGTAAAGATGGAGGCTGTCGTAAATTTTGCGGAAATCCTCGTCGTCGGAGCAGAGATCAATCTGCAGGGTCTTGGCGCGCCCAAGGATCTTCTGGTCGGGGAGGTTCAGTTGGAACTCCCGGGAAAGGACGCCGCTCACGCCCAGATCGTCCATCACGTCGGAGAGCAGCGGGCTGTTGAGCTGGAGCTTGAGGTTGGCGAAGAGGCGGCGCTCCTGTTCGCGCAGGCCGATGGCGATGAGATTGGCCATCTCGAAATCCACGGGCCAGTTCACGTCCACGCTTTCGAGCGGGTCAATCTCCAGCAGGAACGGCCGGTCGCCGATGCGGCGTTTGGTGGCGAGCGCGGCGTCGCGCCGGACGGCATAGAGGCCCATGGACTCGATGATGTTGTCTTCGAGGTCCACGCTGTTGGGGATGTGGTTGAGGTCGTAACGCGGTCGGCCGTTCTCCCAGCGGTATTGCTTCTCCTTGCGGACGGCAACCACCGAATCATAGCGGTCGTCCGTCTTGAGAATCTCGATGGCCTTCTCGATCGTCTCGGTTCTGATGAAAGGCGACGTGCCGAGCAACTGCACGCAGATGTCAGCGTCGCAGTTGACGACCTCGTTGAGGAACAATTGGTGGCCGTCGGTCTTGTTCGAGGCGAGCGTGGGGTCGCGGCGCAGGATGCGGCATTTGACCTCAGAGGCGAGGCTGATGATCTCGTGCGACTCGGTGTCGAGCCAGACCTCATCCACGGAGGGGCAGGCGGCGAGTTTCTTCAGGCTGCGCAGGAAGAGCGGCTCGCCGTCCAGCAACATCGTATTCTTGTTGGGCACGCGCTGGCTGGAGCCCTTGGCCGGGAGGAAGGCGGCAACCGTCATGGTCTTGGGCTGCGCCTGCCGCTCCGTTGTGAATTCAGGGGCTTCGCCCACTGAGGTGGCAGCGACGGCAGCGCTCATGGTGCAAGGATTCCAAACTTAGGCGGCACGAATCGCCATGAGGTTCTCGCGGGCGATGTCGTTGGTCGGGTCCAGCTTGAGCACGCGCTCGAAGCAGGCTTGGGCGGCGTGCCGGTCGTTGGTTCTGGCGCAACAAACGCCCAGACGCATCAGCAATTCGAGGTCGTCCGGCCGGTCTTCCAAGGCGCCTTCGACGTATTCGCGGGCCTCGTCGTAGCGCTCGCGGGTGAAGAGGAAACCGCTGAACAGGCTCTGGGCCAGAGGATTCTCGGGGCTCAAGGTGATCGCGTGCCGGAAGATGTTCTCGGCTTCGCGGTCCTGTCCGAGTTGCTGGTGGGTCAGGGCCAGTTGCAGGAAGATTTCGCCATCAGTGGGGTCCAGCTCGCCGGCTTTCACGAAGGCCAGTCCGGCCCGCTCGTATTCGCCCAGTTGGTAGTGCAGGCTGCCAAGGGCGACCCAGATGTGGGCGTCGTGCGGGTCCACGTCGGCGGCTTGTTTGAGGAAATCGCGGGCGGCGCCAAGTTCGCCGCGCGCGTACCATTCGTCAGCGCGGCGGAGACACCAGTCGCGGATGCTGGCGATTTCCCGGGCGGCCTGGGGGTTGGAGGTGGCCGCGGGACTGAAGTCGAGGTTAAAGAGTTGGTGCTTGTGGTTGGAAACGGAAGCGGTGGTTTTCATGTTGTGTTTGGTCGGCCCGGCTCAACCGGCAGCGGGTCGGGTTTCGGTTCGGCGCGTTGGCCGCTGCCCGGTTACGCAGCGGCGGCAAACTTGGTTTTGGTTGACGGGCGGGCCGATGTGGGGTCGGCCCGCCCGTGGAAGGAGCCAGCGGTCTCGGCGTTTTGGTGGGCGACGATCTTCGCTGGACAGCGTGTTATTGCAGCAGCCGGAGCACGGACTGCGGCATGGAATTGGCCTGCGCCAGCATCGCGGTGCCGGACTGGACGAGGATGTTCTGCTTCGCGTATTGGGTGCTTTCCTCGGCCACGTCCACATCTTGGATGCGGGAGCTGGCGGCGGTGAGGTTCTCTTTGCTCACCATCAGTTGTTGGACCGTCGAGTTCATGCGGGCCTGGTAGGCGCCGATGGTCGCGCGGTCCTCCGAAAGTTTGGTAATCGCGGCCTTGATCTTGGTCAGCGTGTCCTGCGCTTCGGTGTTCGTCGCCACGCTGCCATTGAAGGCCTCGGTGTAAACGGCCGCGCCGAGGCTGATGCCCTGCATGGCGAAATTGTTGCCGTCCGAGTCAATGACCACGTTGAGGCTGTCGCCGGTGAACAGGCTGACCCCGTTGAAGTCCTTGGTGGCGGCGCTGGTGATGTAGGCGCTCAACTGGCCGAATTCACTTTGGTAGAGCTGGCGGTCGTTGTCGGACTTGGTAACGTCCTGCGCGAGGATCGAGAGTTCGCTCATCCGGTCCAGCGCCTTGGCGATGGTCTTGAGATAGCCATCCTGGGTCTGGGTGTAGGAGATGGCGTTGCCCACGTTGTCGCGCGCGGCGTCGAGCCGGCGGATTTGGGCGTCCAGGCGGGAAGCGACGGCCAGCCCGGCGGCGTCGTCTCCCGGTTGGATGATCTTGCTGCCGGAGCTGAGGCGCGAGAGTGAGCGGCTCAACATGGCTTGGTTGGTCTGCAGGTTGTGCGAGGAAACCTGCGCGGCGATGTTCGTGTTGATGATCATAGAACGGGCGGTTGGATGGAGTTACTGGACTGGAGAGATGGGGGTGGCCGGCGCCTTTTGGGGCTTCATTTTGGCGGTGGTTGGCAGGCGGAGCGGCAGTTTGGGCAGCGGCCCGCGCGGGCGGGTCAGCGCGGCCTGGTTGTTGCGCTGGATTTCCTCATAGACCTCGCGCCGATGCACGGGAACGTCTGCCGGCGCGTCAATGCCCACCTTCACCACTTCGCCCTCCACGCGAACGATCTTCACGTGGATGCGCCCATCAATCACGATGCTTTCGCCGGTTTTGCGGGAGAGAATAAGCATGGCAGGCGCGGTTGAGGTTATTCAGCGTCGGCCAGCGGCAACGGATGTTGCACCGAGTAGGCGGACGCATTGGCGATGACCACCTGCTTGCCGACCCCGGAGTGGCGGTTCACAACGATGGGCCCCTTCAGATTGACCGTGGCGCGGTTGGGGCCGTGCAAGGTCACGATATTGAGCAACTGCGCGTCCTCGGGGGCGGTGATGCCGAGGAATTCCACATCGGGCGGCGGGAGGTTGGGCTGATAATCCGGCACGACCAGGAACGGATCCACCACGATAAAGGCCAGGGCGGGATTATTTCTGACCTCCAGCCAGCGGAAGGGTTCCTCGCCGGGGTTGGTGATGAGCACGTAGTCTTTGATCTGCTCAAACCCCAGAAGCCCCATCGGCAGCCTCAATCCGTGGCTGGTGGCCTTTTCAGGCGTGTCCGTTACTGTCGGGCTATCGCATTTCATTCCGCAGAACGTTTAGCAACGGATATGCCAGCACCCGGGGCGACGACTTCTGCTGGCGTAACTTGCGGGAAATCAACTCGGCAAACCCCTTTGCAGAGGAGCGCGGCTCAGTCTCGCTTGGTTGAGGCATCCCTTCACCGGCAAAAAAGGTCGGCGTGGGGATGAAATTGCCCGGTGCGGGATCGCGCCCGAGAGCCTGGTGTCGCAACCGAGGCGATGGAGGTAATGGGGTTGGCGTTGAGCCGTTCGCGGAGTTTAGCCCGAGCGGCCCGCCGATGTTTTGGCGGTTACGCAGGAGCAACCCGCCATCACTCTTGACCCCGGCGCGGGCCGGTTTGTCTTGCCGGAGCCGGTGGGCTTTCTCTTCGCGTCCGCGTCCCCTCCCGCCGACCCAGAATCCCTGTTGATGGCGAGGCTTGATACCGACCATGGCGTAACGCGGTCCCGGTGGCATGGCGAACGCATCTGGGGCCAAGAGCTTGACCGGCGACTCGTCCACCGGTCCGCGCGTCGTTGCTCAAGAGCACTTATCGAGGGCTTTGGTCGTCCCGCAAGGCAAGCCAGACCCAATTCATCGCCGTTCCGGCCTCCGCACAGTTCGGCAAACTCTACCCGCCTCAACAGTGGCGGATGATCCGCAGTCGGTTCTCGGTTCACCCGGCCATCTTCTCGTTTTCTTCTTCGGATTCCACAGGGTGGAAATCCCGGCCGGTTCGCGTGGTGATGCCTGTTTTCTCTGGAAAAGAGTCGTTTCTGTGACAGAACGGTGACGTTTTGGCAACACGGCCAGTCTGCGTTTGACTCGCCTCGCTCCCCTTTTGGATAAAGTAGGCATGCGACTTTTCTCAGTTGTCTTGTTGGCGGTGCTGGTCTGCGGCTGCGCGGGCGCGAAAAAGCGCGGGGCCAGCATGAAAGACCCCTATGACGCGGTGCGCGTGGACCAGATGACCGGCAACCACGTGTCCGGCCAGGTCTTCGAGCGAACGATCGTTTGCCTGAACGCCCGCCGCGAGACGCGCGCCCTGACCGTGCTGACCAACCAAACCGTGGCGCTCGTCACGAACGTGTCGCTGAGCTACGTCACCAACCTGAGCTTCACCCTCTCAACGAACCAGCAAACAGCCTTCGCCACCAACGAGGTCGCCGCCCTGCCCCCGCTGGCGGCGGCGGAGGCCAACGAGACAGGTGAAGCTGTGGCAGTTGCCTCCGCGCCCCTGCCGCCTCCCAGCACCAATGTCAGCCTGACCGCCGCCCACAACGCCGTGCTGTCGAAGGCTGGCAGCCAAACCGTGCTCACGGCCAGCGCCCAGCAGCAGCGCAGCCGGCAAGTCACGACGACCCACGGCAACTTCACCGTGACGGCGGCAGATAACGAGAACACCTCCGCCGAAACCAACACAGTGGTGACGGTGGTGACGAACCTGACCGTCACGGCGGTCACAAATGTCACCGTCACGCTCACGAATCAGCCGCTGCACGACTACTTCCTGACGGTGGAATACACCCCACCGCCGGACTTCGCGCTGCAATCGGGCGAATCCTTGGTGCTGTTGGTGGATGGCGTGCGGCATCCGTTGACGCAGGCGACTTCGCCCTCCGTGCTGGTGCCGCGCCGCGGTTTCTCCGTCGTCCTCTACCGCGCCACGCCGCAGTTGTTCGTGGACATCGCCAATGCCAAGCAGGTGAGCTTGCGGCTCAAAGGCGCAACGGCGGTCATCGAAAAGAAGATGAACGCCAGCAGCCGCGCCAACTTCCGCAAATTCCTGGTCAAGTATTTCACCCCGGAGTCATCGCAATGCGCCACGGCTGAATCCCCTCAACCGAACTCCTGACATGAAGAAAGCGGTCATTGTCCTCGCTATTCTCGCCGCCGCGTTCGCTTTCGCGTTGTTCCGCGCCAAGCAGAGCGCCGGTGTGGCGGCGCAACAGGCACAAGCCCAACTCGGTGCGGTATCCAACCGCATCAGCGAATTGGAGATGAAGCTCAACCACCAGGAACAGCTTGCTCGCTCGCTCGGCAGCCAGGTCACGAACCGGGTTGAGGAACTGAGCCAGCGCGCCGCCGAGATCAACCGGCTGCGCACGGCCCTCACGCGGGCCGAATCGGAAACGGGCGAGGTCCAAACCCGTCTGGCGGCCACCGAACCGGTTCGGCAGCGGCTCGAAACGGACATCGCCGGACTGAAATCCCGCATCGCGGAACTGGAGTCTTCTCTGGCACAGAGCGCCACGGAAAGTCATGCCCTCAAGGATCAGTTGGCCGCGCTCCACACGCAGCGCAACGCCCTGGCCCTGCAACTGGCGCACGCGCGGCAGGAAACCGCCACTTTGGGGGGGCGGCTGGAGAACCCCGATTTCCTGAAGGCCCAAAAGAACGCGCTCGCCCGCGCCGACAAGAGTTCTGCTTCGACCAACCGCGTCCCTCCGGTAACGTCTCCTCGTTTCCAAGCCGCGGCGGTCTCCAAGCCCCCCGCAGTCCCGCGGGTTTCCACATCGCTCGAGCTGCAGCCCGACGGTTCTGTTCGCAACGTGCCGGCCAACTGAATCGGCACGCTGCTGAGTTGATCGCAGCCGGCCGGCCGGGGTTGCAGCAGAACTCCGCCTCAGCAAATCGTCCACGTTCCATCGGCTCGACCACGAGCAGTTGCTCCACATGATTGATAGCCGCGCCACGCAGCGCCATTGAGCCAGGTTGGCCGGAGGCGGATTGGATTGTAACAATTGGCGGCTTGCGCGGACCGTAACGCGCCCATTATACACCTCCGGAGCGCGTGCGTCGCGGTTGGCCGCGGCGTGGGGGCGCTTGCGCCCTGCCGTCCGGTTGGAAAGCGGAGCAAACTGCCGGGCGGACGGGCGATGAACTTGTGACCCAAGCCAGACACAATCACTTGAATCCGCCAACACATTTTGAGGCCTCCCTCCAGCGGGCGATGGATGCCATCCGCGCGAAGGTCACGCAAATGGCCGGGTTGGATGAGCGCGCCTTGAAGGCCAGCTTGCAGGCGTTCGTGGAGCGCAATCGGCAGTTGGCCTACTCGGTCATTCTGCGCGACCAGTATCTGGACGAGTTGGAAACGGAACTGGACCGGCTTTGCCTGGAATTCCTCGTGCGGCAGCAACCCGCCGCCGGCCCGCTGCGATTCGTTTTCACCACCATCAAGATTAACAAGGAACTGGAGCGGATCGGGGATTACGCCGAGAGCGTCGCCCGCCAGGCGCTGAAGCTCAGTCCACTGGCGACGCCCCTGCCGCAGGAGAAGTTCGTCGAACTGGGCAACCTCGCCGTCCACATGCTGCGCGACGCGGTCCAGGCGTTTCTGGATCAGGACGCGGAGCTGGCGCGCCGGACGATGCTGATCGAGGAGCGCGGGAATACCTTGCGCAACCAACTGAACGCGGAACTCTCCGCCCTGCACGATGCCGGGAAGCTGCCGACGGAGGCGTTGACCCCGCTGCTGACCATCGCCCGGCGTTTCGAGCGCGTCACGGATCAGACGAAGAACATCTGCGAGGAAGTGCTTTACCTTTGCACGGGCGAGTTCACCCATCATCCCGGCGCGGAGGCGTTCCGGATTTTGTTCGTGGATGCCGACAACTGCTGGCTCAGTCAGATGGCGGAGGGCATTGGCAATTCGCTGGGCGTGCCCGGGTTTGTTTTCAGCAGCGCGGGCATTGCGCCCCGGCCGGTGGACGCGCGGGTGGTGGAGTTCATGTCCCGGAAGGGCATTGATCTCTCGCGCCACACGAGCAAGACCCGTGAGCAAGTGCCGAACTGGGATCACTACCAAGTCGTGATCGCGCTGTGCGAGGAAGCGCAAAAAGTTTTCCCCGCAGCGCCCACGAAGACGATTTGCCTCACGTGGTCCCCGCCCGTCCCGGCCAGTACCGAGGGCAGTCTGGAGACGGTGCAAGCTGCTTTCACTTCCGCGTTCAACTTTCTTCAGGATCAAATCCAGGTTTTGGTGGAGGCGATCCGCGGAGAACCTCAACAACAAACGACCTCATGAAACCGAACACGATTATTTCAAATTTCATCCGCCCTGGCGTGGGCGTCACCGGTGCGGTCGCCCTGGCTTTGGGACTGGCGGGTTGCGGTCCGAAAGGCGACGGCGGCTCAGGCGGCGGCACCGCGGCGAAACCGGCAGAAATCCGCGTCAAAGGCTCGGACACGATGATCCAGCTCGCGACCGCGTGGGCCGAAGCCTACCGGAAGGTGCGGCCGAACGTGTATGTCAACGCCAACGGCGGCGGCAGCGGCACCGGCATCGCCGCCCTCCAGAACAACAACACGGACCTCTGCAACGCCTCGCGCGAGATCAAGCCCGAGGAACGGGAGAAGGTCAAAGCCGCCACCGGCAAGGAAGTGAAGGAATTCGTCGTGGCCTACGACGCCTTGGCCGTTTATTCCCATCCTTCGAATCCCATCAAGGAGATTACGATCGAAGACCTCCGCGAAATTTGGGCCGAGGGCGGCACGATCACGCAGTGGGAGCAAGTCAGTCCGGCGTTCAAGGGCAAGATCGTGCTCTTTGGCCGGCAGAATAATTCCGGCACGTACGACTATTTCCGCGAGCACGTCTGCGGCAAGACTGCGGACAAGAAACAGCGGGAGTTTCGCGGCGGCATCAGCGAGATGAACGGTTCGGCCGAAGTGGTCGAAAACATCGCGCGCACGCCCACAGCCCTGGGCTACAGCGGCATGGGTTACAAGACGCCGCATGTCAACTGGCTGAAGGTGGCGCACAAGAAAGGCGAGCCGAGCGTTGAGCCCGGCGTCGAAGCGGCGCGCTCCGGCAAGTATCCCATCTCGCGCAAGCTTTACATCTACTGCGCCGGCGAGCCGGAGGGCGAAGTGAAGGCCTTCATTGACTGGGTGCTTTCGCCGGAAGGACAAAAGATCGTCGAGAAGGAAGGCTTCGTGCCGGTGCATTGACCGGCCCGGGGCTGCGCGCGATACGAGTTCCGCCGGCAACCTGCGGCGGAGCCGCAAGTTCGGCGGCCCGCCTTGAATGATGCCCAAACCCAATTCCTCCAAACCACGTCGCAGGTTCAACCTCCTCGACGCCCTTGAAGTCCCCACCGAATGGCTGATTCGGTTCTGTGGCTGGAGCGGCATCATTGCGGTTGCGGCCATCTTCCTGTTCATCTTCAAGGAAGCGGCGCCGATGGTGCCCAAGCTGGACTGGGTGCATTTCTTCACCAGCTCGCGCTGGATTCCAGAGCCCGGCGGCGATAATCCGGCCAGCTTTGGCGCGCTGGCGCTGATCACCGGAACGGTCGCCACCACGTTCCTCGCGCTCCTCTTCGCCGTGCCGATTGGACTCGGCGCCGCGGTTTACATCTCCGAGTTCGCCCAGGGCAAGGTGAAGGAGACGTTGAAGGTGCTGATCGAAATGCTCGCGGCGATCCCGTCCATCGTGTGGGGATTCATTGGCTTGATGGTGCTGGGGCCGATCATCACAACAATCTTCAGCGCCGAGCCGGGAAGCTGGTGGGGGCACACCATGGTCGCGCTGCGCATCGCCAGTTCGGAAACCGGCGCGGCGCAGGGCACCAACCTCCTCACTGGCAGCATCGTGCTCGCGCTGATGAGCGTGCCGCTGATCGTGTCGCTCTCGGAAGACGCGCTGCGGGCCGTGCCGGATTCGTTTCGCGAGGCGGCGCTGGCACTTGGGGCGAACCCTTGGGAAACCGTGCGGCGTGTGCTGTTTCCGGCCGCGCGGAACGGCTTGCTCGCCGCCTGCATGCTGGGCATGGGACGCGCCATCGGCGAAACCATGGCCGTGCTGCTGGCTGCCGGCCACAGCAACCGCATCCCCGCCTTCCTCACCGATCCGGTGCGAACCATGACCGCCACCATCGCCGCGGAAATGGGGGAAACGGTGCATGGCAGCGATCACTACCGGGTGTTGTTCATTCTCGGCATCGTGCTGTTCGCCGTCACTTGCGCCATCAACGTCGCCGCCGACTTCATCATCAAGGGCGTCAAGAACCAGGAGCATTCGTGACCGCCGCCCCTCCAGCCCCGTTTGCTGAAAACCCCTTTGCGCCGGGAGAATTTGAGCGTCGCAAGGCGCGCCGGGCCAACCGGAACAAATGGTTGCTTTTCGTTTGCTGCCTCCTGCTGGTGCTGCCGATCCTCGCCATCCTGATCTACATCTTCATTCGCGCCGCGCCGATTCTCTCGCCCGAATACATCTGGTTGAATCCCGCCGACAAGGGCAAGACCGGGGGACTGTGGGCGCCGCTGGTCGGCACCTTCTATCTGGTTGTCGGATCGCTGGTGGTCGTGGCGCCGGTCGGCATTCTCGCCGCCATCTACTTGAACGAATACGCCCGCGAAGGCTGGTTCAAACGGATGGTCAGCATCACGGTGACCACGCTGGCCGGCGTGCCCAGTATCGTGCATGCGTTGTTTGGGCTCGGCGCGTTCGTGCTCGGAATGCTGCCGGCGCTCAATCGCGTGCTGGCGGATCCGAACGACCTGACCACGCGGTGGCAGGCGGGGCTTTTGACCGCCTCCCTGACCATCGCCGTGATGACGTTGCCGGTGATCATCACCGCCGCGCGCGAGGCCCTGAACGCCGTGCCGCACGCCTTCCGCGAGGCGTGCTGGAACCTCGGCGCCAGCCGCTGGCAGACCATCCGCACCATCGTGCTCCCCAATTCCTTCGGCGGCATCCTTACGGGCGTGATTTTGGAAGTGTGTCGCGCGGCGGGCGAGACGGCCCCGATCTTGTTTACCGGCGCCACGTTCTTCAAGTTCGTCGCCGATCAAGGGCTGGCGAAGTTCTTTCCGTATCACATCGGTGAGCCGTTCATGGCCATGTCCATGCACCTGCACGTGATCTCCAGCCAGATTTCGCAGATGCCCGAAGTCATGAAATTCGGCGCGGCGGCGGTGCTCATCGGACTGATCCTGTTTGTCAACAGCTTCGCCATCGTCCTGCGCATCTGGCTGCGTAGCCGCAAACGCTGGTAGCCCGGCGGTTATGACGGACACCCGCACGCACATCGAGTTCCGCAACGTCTCGGCCTTCTATGGCTCGAAACAGGTGCTCCGGGAGGTTGGCTTCAGCGTGCCGCGCAACACCATCTTCGGCATCATTGGTCCGGCCAACTCGGGCAAGACCACGCTGCTCAAGACGATCAACCGCACGCTGGAGTTCGTGGGCGGCGCGCGGTCGAGCGGGCAGGTATTGCTCAACGGCGCGGACGTGGCCGCCGTGCGCAATCCAACCGAACTGCGCCGGCGCATCGGCATGGTCTTTCCGCTGCCGGTGGGACTGCCATTGACGGTTTATGAAAACGTGGCCTATGCGCCCCGCCGGATGGGCATCGCTGACAAAGCGCAGTTGGACGAAATCGTGGAGCGGTCACTGCGGCAGGCGGTCTTGTGGGACGAAGTGAAGGACCGCTTGGGCTCGCTCGGCACACGGCTCTCGGGCGGCCAGCAACAACGCCTCACGCTGGCCCGCGCCCTGTCGCTCTCGCCGGAGGTGCTTTGCCTGGATGAATTCAGCATCGCGATTGATCCGGTCACCACCATGCGCATCGAGGAGGTGCTGAAGGAGTTGAAAACGACGCTCACGATCATCCTCGTCACCAATCTCCTCCAGCAGGCCCGGCGGATTGCCGACAACACATTGTTCCTGTGGCGCGGCGAGGTGATCGAACTCGGCCCGACGTCGGTTGTGTTCAGCGACACGCCAAAAGATAAACGCACCTACGACTACGTGAACGGGATTTTCGGATGAGCGAGGAGCGTTACTGCATCACGACGCACGGGCTGAACTTGTGGTACGCCAAGTTCCAGGCGCTGCTCAACGTGTCGGTGAACATCAAGCACGGCATCATCACTTCGCTCATCGGTCCGTCTGGCTGCGGCAAGACCACGCTCCTGCGCTGTTTCAACCGGGTGAACGAGCGCTACGGCTACGTCACCACCACGGGCGAGATCAAGATTCTCGGGAAGAACATTTACGATCCGGACGTCTCCCTCATCGAACTGCGCAAGTCGGTCGGGATGGTGTTCCAGCGCCCCAACCCGCTGCCCATTTCCGTCTATGAGAACGTGGTCTTTGGCCTGCGCCTGCATCGCGAGTCGAAGGACACCAAACGCGCGATCCTCGACCAGGCCGTCGAGCAAGCCCTGACCGAGGTCGGCCTCTGGAGCGAACTCAAGGACCGGTTGGACACCAAGGCCACCCGGCTGCAACTGGAGCAGCAGCAAAAACTCTGCATCGCCCGACTCCTGCCGCTCAAGCCGCAGATCATTCTCATGGACGAACCCTGTTCCGCGCTGGATGTCGAAGGCACGCGCGCCATCGAGGAACTGATGTTCAGTCTGAAGGGCCGTTACAGCATCGTCATCGTGACGCACAACATGGCTCAAGCCCGCCGCGCGAGCGACGAGTGCCTGTTCATGCTGCTGGGCGAGGTGGTCGAGCATGCCCGCACCGAGCAACTGTTCCTTGCCCCCAAGCATCCCAAGACCGCCGAGTACATCGAAGGCCGCTACGCGTAGGCCGACGACAGGGCATCCTCCGGGGCGGGGTGCTTTTCTTGCCGCCAACGCCACTCGAATCCTGAGCGACTTGCGGCGTGGTTTGGAGTCGCCCAGGTCGTTCCCCGGTGCCACATTGGGGCATGATTGAAAACTCGGAGACTGTGAAACTTGCGGCGTCCCCCGAGACGGGCGCGCCCGGGCAAGCAGCCCCGGCCTTGTCCGCCGACCTGCGGGTGCTGGCGGAACACTTCAAGGACGGGCCGGTGCGGCTGGCGGAGATCGTGGACGTGCTGCGCGGGCGGGGGTACCGCTTGTTCATCGTGCTGCTCTGCCTGCCTTTTCTGACTCCGATTCCGCTGCCGGGGTTGTCCACGGTGTTTGGCTTGGTCATCGCGCTCATCGGCTTTCGCCTCGCGTTGGGACGGAAGCCGCGTCTGCCGCGTCGGCTGTTGCAGAGGGAACTTCCGCCGCGCCTTTTGCCCAAGGTGCTGCGTGCCAGCAGCCGGCTGGTGGGCGCCTTCGAGCGGCTCTCGAAACCGCGTCTCCGGTTCTTCTACCGGAATGCCGCGTTTCAATGTCTCGGGGGCGCGCTGATCGCGCTCTGCGGGCTGAAACTCCTGCTGCCGATTCCCGTGCCGATGAGCAACTTCTTTCCCGGCCTCGCGGCTGCGCTGCTGGCGGCGGGCTCGTTCGAGGAGGATGGGCTGGTGTTTCTCGCGGGAATCGTGACGTTTGCCGCGTCGCTCGGCTATTTCACGCTGTTGGCGTTCGGCGGCGTGGCGGCTGTGGGGCAGATCTGGCAACGGTTCTTCGGGGGCTGAGCCGGGCCAACCAATTCGCGGCCAACCTCCACTCGAAAACTTTGTTGCAGGTGCAACAAAGTTTGAACGTGGGCGCGTGTCCGCCTTCTCGGCTTGCAAACCCGCACGAACAGTGTTTGCTGGCGGCATGCAACGCCTCTCCCTGATGTCCTGCTTGCTGCTGACCTTCTGGTCCATCCTGCAAGCCGCGCCCGCGCGTTACCTCGTTTACTTCGGCACGTACACCGGGCCGAAGAGCCAGGGCATCTATGTGGCCCGCTTTGACGCCACCACGGGGAAGCTCGGCATGCCGGAACTGGCGGCTGAGACGAAAAGCCCATCCTTCCTCGCCGTCCATCCCAACGAGCGCTTCCTGTACGCCGTGGGTGAAGGGACAATGCTGGAGGGCACGCGCTCGGGCGCCGTGAGCGCGTTCGCGTTGAACAAGCGGTCCGGGCAACTCTCCCTCCTCAACCAGCAACCGTCGGGCGGACTCGGCCCATGCCATCTCGCGCTGGAGTCGAAGGGCCGCTGCCTTCTGGCCGCGAACTACGGCAGCGGGAGCGTTACCTCATTGCCGGTGCGCAAGGACGGCTCGCTCGGCGAACCGGTGTCCACGATTCAACATATCGGTGCCAGTGTGAACCCACAGCGCCAGGCCGGACCGCACGCGCATTTCATCACGGCCGATCCGCGTGATCGTTTCGCACTGTGCTGCGACCTCGGCCTCGATCAGGTTTTGGTGTATCGCTTGGACCCAAAGCGCGCCACGCTCATTGCCAACGATCCGCCCTTCGCCACGGTCAAACCTGGTGCCGGTCCGCGCCACTTGGCGTTCTCGCCGAACGGCAGGTTCGTCTTCGTCATTAACGAACTGGCCTCCACGGTCGCCGTGTTTGCTTACGATGCGAGGCGCGGCACGCTCGCGGAGCGCCAGACGGTTTCCACGTTGCCGGCGGGGCATCCCGGCACAAACACCACCTGCGCCGAGATCGCGGTGCATCCGTCCGGAAAGTTTGTCTTCGGCTCGAACCGCGGGCATGAGAGCATCGTCACCTTTGCCGTGGATACGAAGACCGGCGTGCTCAGCCACGTGGCGCATCAACCCACGGGCGGCAGGACGCCGCGGCATTTCGTGATAGATCCGACGGGGCAATGGTTGCTCGCGGAGAACCAGGCGTCCGACACCGTGACCGTGTTTCGCATTGATCCACGGTCGGGCCGGCTCGCGCCCACCGGACAAACCGCGGCGGTGCCGTCGCCGGTGTGCGCGGTGTTTGTCGCGGCGGAGTGACGCTGCTCACCGCAGGCGCGGCGTCAGGAACTCCAGCAGATCCGCCACGGCGTGGGGCGCGAGATTCGTCTCCAGCCCTTCGGGCATCGCGGAGAGGTTCAGGTTTTGGAGGTCGAGCACGGCGCTTTGGGGAATGGCGATTCGCCCGTTGAGCGGTTGTCGCAGGACCACGCCCGCCGTGGTTTCATTTTCGATCACGCCCAGCAGACTTCCAAGATGCCGAGTCTCGATGACGTGGCACAGCCATTCCGGGGACACATAACCGTTCGGGTCCACGAACTGCGTCAAGACCCACTCCGCGCCGCGACCGACCGCGCTTTCGAGGTCGGGACCGAATTCCGCGCCTTCGCCCCGGAAACGATGACATTCCGCGCAGCGCGTCAGGAAGAGCTGTCGCCCCCGCGCGGCATCTCCGCGCCGGGACAAGGCCGGGCGCAGGCGCTGGATGGCTTCCGCGCGATCCTCCGTGGGCGGACCGAACAGGTCCTTCGCGCGCCGCGAAACCGCCGTTGCGGGATGCAACCGCAAGAAGGCGACCTGTGGAGCGGACAAGGCATCGCGCGGGATCACTCCGTCTTGCACGGCGGTCAACAGGGCCTGGCATCCCTCGGTTCGCGCCAGCAAGGCATCGAGCGCGACCAGCCGCACCGGTTCCGGCATCTCGCTCCAGCGTTGCGTCAGACCCGGGCCCACGCGGGCGTCGCTGAACCGGGCCAGTGACTGGACCGCCGCCAACTGGACCATTTCCGTTTGCGCCGGGGCGATCAGCCCGAACAGCGTCTCGCTGACTTCCTCGAAAGGGGCCGCCGCGAGCAGGCGAATGCCCTCCACGCGCACCGACTCCTGGCCGCCCTTCGCCGCCACCAAGGCTTCCCGAAAGAGCGGGCGCAACTCGGTGTCGAGCACCACTCGGGACAGTTGGCTGCCGGCGCCGCGCAGGCCCTCGTCGAGCCGGTGGAGCAAGGCGAGCCGGAGCCGGGCTTCGGGCAGTCGTTCGAGGGTCACAAAGGTCCGGGAGACTTCCGCGCGGACATTCCGTGAGCCGAGCAGCAGCGTGAGTTCCCGCAGGAACGCCTCGCCGCCATCGGAGCGCCGCAGCACCGGATCACCCAGCACCAGCCGCAGAGTATCGCCCGGCTCCGTGGCCAGCGCATTCAAGACAGCAGCGCGCACCCATGGTTGCTCCGGCTCGCGGCTCAACACTTCCACCAACGCCGCGTCCCGTTCGGGGCCGAGAATGTCGCGGCAAGCCAGCGTGAACTCGAAGCGAACCGCCGGGGAAGCATCGGAGGCCAACGATCGCAGCGCCGGCCAGAAAGCGTTCAGCGCGGCCTCGTCGCGGTGCCCGAGTTGATCCGCCAAGCGGATGGCGAGCATGCAAACCCGGTCGTCGTCGTCCCGCAATCCCTGCTCGACGTGCCGCGCGTCCAGGGCGTCCAGCGCGTCCAAGGTCGCCAGCGCGTGCAGGCGGGCCAGCGGACTTCCGGCCCGAAAGAGCATGTTGCTCAGGAGCGGCGGAGTGGCCGGATGCCGCTGCTCACAGAGCAGGCGGGCGGCGGTATCGCGATGCCAGCGATTGGAGTGGGCCAGGTTCGCGGCGAGGTCCACCAGCTTGGCCTTCGCGAGTTGCGGGGCGGAGGGTTGTTTGAAGTTGTCCGGCACGATGCGGTAGAGGCGGCCACGGTCACTGCCGCGCCGCCGCGCCGCCGCCACCCGCTGCGATTCCGGCAGCCGGGGCCACGGATCCAGGAACTCGCGATGGAGGTCCGCAATGTAGAGCGCGCCGTCCGGCCCGACGGTGAGATGCATCGGGCGAAACCAGGTGTTCGTCGTGGCCAGAAACTCCGCGCCCAATTCGTCCGCCGGCCGGCTGGCGCTGAGGACGACACCATTAGTGCGCAGCTTGAAGCGGTGAATCACGTTCGCCCGCGCGTCGGCCACGAACACGTCTCCCCGGAACGCCGGCGGGAAGGCGTGGCCGTCATAGACGACCAAGCTGGACGCCGCGGAGAAATGCTCGGTGATGCGTTTTGTCGCGGTAGTCTGGCCGCCGGCGCCTCCCGGGACGGCGACTTCGCGCAACGCCAGGAGCGGCGTGGCGGACGCCGGCCCGGAGAGGTCCACGAGCGGCGGCGGCAGGACGAACGCGTTGGTGTGCGCCGCGTGGCGGGTCTCCCACATCACCTGCCGCAGCGGACGGGCGGGGGCACAGACGAGCCGGCGGCCGAGCGCGTCGAAGCCCACGCCCGTTGAGCCCCCGCTGCTTTCCGCGTCGAAGACCTGCGTGCGCGGGTCGAAGGCAAAGTCGTGTCCGTCCAACTGGAACTCGCTCCCCGTTCCGCGCGAGCGGCGGGCGGCGCCGCTGAAGGCGGCGTGAATCCGGTGGTCCAATCCCCAGACGAAGCCGCGGATGGGGAGCGGGTTTTCCGCGCCCCGGAAGTTCTGTGCGTCCCCGGCGAACAGGGTCTTACGCTCATCCGCACGCCCGTCATCGTCCGTGTCCTTGCAGTGGAGGATTTCCGTGCCCGCCGCCACAATGACGCCGTGGTCCCAGCAGAGGAGCGCGGACGGCGCGGGCAGGTCCTCCACGAAATCCTTGCTCGTGTCGAAGCGGCCATCACCGTCCTGGTCCTCCAACAACCGCACGCGCCCGCGATGTGGCGGGCCGGCGTCCGGCCCGGGGTAATCGCGATGTTCCGCGACGAAGAGCCGCCCCTCGGCGTCGAAGGCCATAGCGACGGGGTCAAACACCAGCGGTTCGGCGGCGACGAGTTCGAGGCGGAAGCCTTTCTTGAGTTGGAAGCCGGCAAGATCGTTGGTCGCCGGCTCGGCGACGCCGCGCGGCGCCGCAAGGAGAAGGCCGGCGAGCCCAAGGCGGATGGCGAAGTTTCGTTTCACGTCGCGGAGAGCATGACGCAGGGCTATTGCCGTGTCCATTCCGACGGAATCCACGTTCACTCTTCCCAAGAACCGCATGCTCCCAAGGATTCAAAGCGTTCAAGGATGGCGGCAAGCGGATTCCTGAACGCTCTGGGTTTCTGGTGGAACTCGAAAGGGCGGCGCGGCGCGGGTCAGGGGCTCAGGGCTTCAGTCCCAGAAACCGCTCCGCGTTGCCGTAGCAGATATTGCGGAGCATCGGGCCGAGCAGCGTCTCTTCCCCCGGCAGTTCGTTGTTTTCCACATCCCGCCCGATGAGGTTGCACAGCACGCGGCGGAAATACTCGTGGCGCGGATACGACATGAAGGAGCGCGAATCGGTGACCATCCCGACGAACCGCGAAAGCAGGCCGAGGTTGGACAGCGCGTTGAGCTGCCACTCCATGCCTTCCTTTTGGTCGAGAAACCACCAGCCGCTGCCGAGCTGCAGCTTGCCCGGGATCGTGCCGTCCTGAAAATTGCCCAGCATCGTGGCAAAGGCGTAGTTGTCCGCCGGGTTCAAGTTGTAGAGAATCGTGCGCGGCAGCGCGTTCTCGGAATCGAGCCGGTCCAGGAACGCCGCCAACGAGCGGGTCTGCGGAAAGTCGCCGACGGAATCGAAGCCCGTGTCCGGGCCGAGTTGCTTCAGCAGGCGTGAGTTGTTGTTCCGCTGCGCGCCGAGGTGAAGCTGCATCACCCAACCCTTCTGCGCGTTGAGCCGGCCCACGAAGAGCAGGATGAACGTGGCGAACTGATCGCGCTCTTTGGGCGAAACCGGCTTGCCGGCCCGGGCCTTGCGGAAGATCGCTTTCGCCTCGGCATCGGTGCAGAAGTCGGCGACGGCCTGCTCCAACCCGTGGTCCGTCATGCGCGCGCCCATCTCGGCGAAAAAATCGTGGCGGCGCTTCAACGCGTCGAGCAGCGCGTCGAGCGACCGGATGTCCACGTCCGCTGCGGCGGCCAGCTTGTCCACCCAGGCATTCCACGCCTCGGGCTGGTGGATGGCGAGCGCCCGGTCAGGCCGGAACGTGGGCAGGACCTTCGTCTCCAACGTGGACCGGGCGAGGAGCGCGTGGGGTTTCAGGTCGTCGGTCGGATCATCGGTGGTGCCGACGACCTTGACCTTGAACCGCTTGAGGAGGCCCTGCGCGGTGAACTCCGGCAGAGCGAGTTTGGCGTTCGCGCGCTCCCAGATGTTCTTCGCCGTGCGCTCGTCGAGGAGGTCGTTGATGCCGAAATAGCGCTTCAGTTCCAAATGAGTCCAATGATAGAGCGGATTGCGGAGCGTGTGCGGCACGGTCCGCGCCCAAGCCATGAATTTCTCGAACGGCTCGGCGTCGCCGGTGCAGAACCGTTCGGGCACCCCGTTGGACCGCATGGCGCGCCATTTGTAGTGGTCGCCTTCGAGCCAGATTTCGAACAGGTTGTTGAAACGGCGATTCTCCGCGAGGTCCTTGGGGGGCAGGTGGCAATGATAATCACAGATGGGTTCGGCCTCGACGAACCGGTGATAAAGCCGGCGGGCGGTGCGGGTGTGGAGCAGGAAGTTATCGTAGATGAACGGCTTCATGCGCCCAGCAAACCGGAATGTCCCGCCCGGAGGCAAGCCGCATTTCGCCGGCGGTGGGGGTGGGGTTTGGAAATCCATAACCCGCCCGAAGCTGCGGCGGACCTTCCACTCCTTGCCAGACGCGAGGTGTCCGCGCCAGGATTTGGCGGCGGGGCGGCTACTTCACCGGCCGGCGAGGGGCTACACGACCCGAAGGGTGCATCTCAGCTTCTGGAGGGGACGTGGGCGGTGTGAGGGAAGAGGAGGGTTCAGCGTTCCTGGCGCCAGAAGGTTTCGCGGCACAGGAGGGCTTCGCGGCCCGTCGTACTCCAGAATTGCCCGGTCCGCTTGAAGCGGCACCGGCCCTGCCGACCGGGCGCTTCCACGGGACCGCTACCGATGGGTTCGCCCACTCGTCGTGCCGCGCGGCAGTTCGGCCGGGGTTGGGGTTTGTGGAAGTCGGCGACTTCCTTGGCCACGGCTTCCCGTGCGGGGCTCGCCGGCAAGCCGGCACGGGCCACGTCCAGTTGCAGGATGGTTTTCGCCGCGGACTCGTGCTTGAGCGAGTGCCCCAACGGGTTGCGCCACGCCTTGAATGGCGCTTTCTCCTCGTCTCCCCAACGCCGTGTCCCCCGCGACGAGACGTTGCACGGCGTGATCCAGGTCCAAGTGTTGTTGCGCCTGCGGCCAACGGTCGGCGGCCCGCCGCCCAATCCACCCCGCGCTGTCGCCAGCTTACACAACCTTGTAAGAAACTGAGATGCGCGCAAATCAAGCTGTCCTGAAAACTCACGTCAGCGGTGACGCGTGACGACTCGGGGGCGTGGGCCGTAGAGCTTGCATGCGCCCCAGCATTTTTCCATGCCGTGTGAACAATCTCCCACCAGGGGCGAACGGTTCCATCGGCGCGCCCGCGGGACGCATCTTCGGGGTTGAAAACGCCGCCGGTTGCGGCATCGTTGGCCTCAACCAAAGCTCTGACTATGAAAACGTGGTTGCGCCAACGATTCTCCGCACTCGGCCTGTGGGCCTCTTTGTTCTTCTTCGTGGCGGGTTGCGCCATTGTGCCCGAGACCGGGCGCAAGCAAGTCATGCTGGTCTCCGGAGAACAGGAAACGCAACTCGGCCTGAGCAGTTTCAATCAGTTGAAGAAGGAGCAGCCGATCAGCAAGGACGCGGCGGCAACCGCCCTCGTGCAGAAGGTGGGTAAGCGCATCGCTGCCGTGGCCCCCCTGCCGAACGCCCAGTGGGAGTTCGTCTTGTTCGAGAGCCCGGAAGCCAATGCGTTCTGTCTGCCGGGCGGCAAAGTGGGCGTGTACACTGGGTTGCTGCCCATCACGCGCGACGAGGCCGGGCTGGCGACGGTCATCGGCCACGAGGTCGCCCACGCCGTGGCGCATCACGGCGCGGAACGCATGAGCCAGGAGATGCTGCGGCAGACCGGCGGTCAATTGCTGGCGAGCGGCGTGTCCAATGCCGATCCGAGGGTCCAGGCGTTGGCCACGATGGCCTACGGTCTCGGCACGCAAATCGGCGCGATCCTGCCCTACAGCCGCCTGCACGAATCCGAGGCGGACAATATGGGGCTGACCTACATGGCGCGGGCGGGTTACGACCCGGAAGCAGCGGTGGCGTTCTGGCAGCGGTTTGCCCAACACAGCAAACAAAGCGGCGGCGCCTCCACCCCTGGCTTCTTGCGCACCCATCCGGTGGACGAAACCCGCATCAAGCAACTTCAGGAACTGATGCCGCGCGCCAAGGCGGAGTATCAAAAGGCCATCGGCGCCGCGCGCTAGATTGTTGCCGCAGTCGCCTGTTCCTGATTTGCCGCCCAGGTCAACCGCAGCCCCTCCAGTGTCAGCAACGGATCCACGACCGCGATCTCCGGCAGCTTCGCTGCCATGAGTTTCGCGTAGCCGCCGGTGGCCACCACGGGCAGCCGCCTGGCGTTCAACTCCCGTTTCAATTCCAGGAGCAATTCGCGGATCAAGCCGCGATAGCCATGCACCGCGCCCACCAGCATCGCTTCCTCCGTGCTTCGGCCAATGGCGCGGTTGAACTCCCGAATCCGGATGCGCGGGAGCAGCGCTGTCTTGTCATGCAGATAATCGGTCATGGCCGCCAGCCCGGGCGCAATGATGCCGCCGACGTAATTGCCGCGGCGATCCACCACGTCGAGCGTGACGGCCGTGCCGAAATCCAGCACCACGACCGGCGCGCCGAAGCGATGCCGCGCGGCAACGGCGTTGGCCAGACGGTCCGGACCGATGGTGTCCGGCTTGGGATAGTCAAGGCCCACGCCGCGCAAGGTTCGCGGGGTGAGCTCGAGACAAGGCAGTCCGCACAGCCCGCGTACGGCGCGCTGGACCCGCGGGGTGGCGCGCGGCACCACGCTGCAAAGCGCCGCGCCATCCACGGAAACAGTCTTCACCAGGCGTGCCAGGCGTGCCCGTGCTTGGCCGCCAAACCACGCGGCGGTGGGGATGTCGGTTTGTCGAACCACGCGGTAGGCGTTCGCCAGGCCAACGTGGGTGTTTGTGTTGCCGATGTCGAAGAGCAGGATCATGGGGACAAATCCGAAATCCGAAATCCGAAATCCAAAACAACACCGAAGCTCGAAACCCGAAACCGCCGCTGTTCCATGCCCGGGAAGTGAGTCGGGCGGGTGGCAGTCGCTCCGACCGTCCACCGTCGGTTTTCGGAATCCAGGATTCTCTTGGAGTTCGGGTTTCGGATTTTGAATTTCACTTTTCCACCGTTACATCCCCGCCGACGATATGTTCGATGACACCGTGCTCGGTGCGCAACAGGAGCGCGCCGTCGTCATCCAACGCCTCAGCCCGGCCCCGCACGCGGCGCTCGCCCACGCCGATGGTCACGTGCTGGCCCAGCGTGGCGCAGTGCGCCGCCCACTCGTCCGCGATGGCGGCAAACTCCCCGGCGCGCAAACGCGCGTAATCGCGGTCCAACTCGCGCAGGATTCCTGCGGCCAACGCTGGCCGAGCGACGGCGTGGCCGGCTTCGGCCTTGAGCGAGGTTGCCAGCCGGCGCAACTCCGCGGGGAACTCGTTGGCCGCCAGGTTCACATCCACGCCGATGCCGAGGATGACGTGTTTTATCCGATCCAACTCAGCACTCAATTCGGTGAGAATGCCGGCGACCTTCCGTCCGCGCAGCAAGATGTCGTTCGGCCACTTGATGTCGGGGCTCAGGCCGGTTTCCTGGTGAATGGCCCGACGGAGCGCGGTGGCGGCGGTAAGCGTTAGTTGCGTAGCTTGTTGTGGACGCAACTCCGGGCGCAGGAGCACGGAGAACCAGAGTCCCTTGCCCGGCGGCGAAAGCCACCGGCGCCCCAGCCGGCCGCGGCCTTTGGTTTGCGACTCCGCGAACACCACCACGCCCTCCCCCACGCCGTCCCGGCCCAGCTTCTCGATCACGTCGTTGGTCGAGGTGGTTTCCGCAAACACGCGGATGTCGCGTCCGATCACACGGGCCGCCTCCAGGCGCGTGAGCAAGTCGTCGGCGTGCAACACGTCCGGCGTGCCCACCAAGCGATACCCGGCATGCGGGCTGGCCTCGATCTCGTAGCCCAGCCGCCGTAATTCCTCGACGCGCGCCCAAATGGCGGCCCGCGTGAGACCGAGCCGCTGCGAAAGCTCCGCGCCCGACACCGTGCCCTCGCCCGCCGCCCGCAGCGCCGCGAGAATCTGCGCGTCTGTCGTCATGCGAAATCCAGCCCGAGGTCCACCGCCGGCGCCGAGTGGGTCAGCGCCCCGACGGAAATGTAATCCACCCCGGTTGCGGCGATGGCGCGAACCGTTTTCAAATTCACCCCGCCGCTGGCCTCGGTTTTGGCCCGACCGCCGATTAGCTTCACCGCCTGGCGCAACTGCGCCGGCGGCATGTTGTCGAGCAGGATGAGGTCCGCGCCCGCCGCCACCGCTTGGGCGACCTGCTCCAGCGTGTCCGCCTCAACTTCGATTCTGAGCTTTGGAAACTGCCTTCGCGCGCGGGCAACGGCGGCGGCGATAGCGTTTGGCTTGGCCTCGCGCAGGGCGGCAAGGTGGTTGTCCTTGATGAGCACCATGTCGAACAGCCCAAGGCGGTGGTTCTGTCCGCCGCCACACCTCACAGCGTATTTCTCGAACCGCCGCCAGCCGGGCGTGGTCTTGCGCGTGTCGAGGATTTGCGCCCGTGTGCCCTTCACCGCCTCTACAAACCGGGCCGTCAACGTAGCCACGCCGGAGAGGCGCTGAACGAAATTCAGTGCGACGCGCTCCGCGCCCAACAACGCGCGAGCCGGGCCGGAGACCTCCAACACCTCCTGGCCCGCCTCGACGCGTTGGCCATCCCGGGCGCGGCGCTTGATTCTCACAGCGGGCGAAAGTTGGCGGAACGCGCTCTCCGCAAATGCCAACCCCGCCACGACGACCGGCTCCCGGGCGCGCATCGTTGCCAAGGCTCTGGCGGCGCGCGGCACGGTGGCCAGCGTCGTGACATCGCCACGACCGATGTCCTCGGCCAGAGCGGCGCGGACGGCACGGCGCACCTCAACACTGTTGAGCGGCTGCATGGTCGCAGCATGTCGTCAACAACTGGCTCAAGAAAGAAAAATTGAGGCATTATTCCACACAGTTTTTTCCTTTGACACCGGGCTGCTTTGCGAGTGCCATTTGGCGGAAACGAAAACGCAATGCCCGTCCACAAGGCGGGCCGAATTCTGAAATCTGTAATAGCCATGTTCTCATCGCATACCATCATTCGCTCGTTCAGCCTCGCCGCCGCCAGCCTCGCCGTCACCCTGGCCGCCACGGCCGAAACCAAGATTCCCGACGAATTCAAGACCGGCGGATTCGCCATCGGCTGCCAAGCCTACACCTTCAACCGGTTCACGGCCTTCGAGGCCATTGAGAAGTGCGCCCAAGCGGGCGGCAAGGTCATCGAGTTCTACCCGGGCCAGAAACTCAGCAAGGAAGAGCCGGGGTTGAGCGTGGATCACAATTCCCCGCAAGTGGACACCATCATCGCCAAGCTTCAGGCCAAGCTGGCTCAGCACAAGATGAAGGCAGTGAATTACGGTGTGGTGGGCGTGCCCGCGGATGAAGCGGGCGCCCGCAAGGTGTTCGAGTTCGCGAAGAAGATGGGCATGCGGGCCATCAGCACCGAATCGGTGGAGGCCATCAACACCATCGAGAAACTGGTCAAGGAATACGACATCTGTGTGGGCTATCACAATCACCCGGGCAGCTTCAGCCAGCCCGACTACAAGGTCTGGAATCCGTATTTCATTGCCGGCTTGGTGGCGGGACGCGATCCGCGCATTGGTGCGGCGGCCGACACCGGCCACTGGTGTACGTCCAAGCTCACGCCGGTCGAATGCCTGCGGGTCCTCAAGGGCCGGATCATCAGTGTTCACCTCAAAGACAAGAAGGAGTTCGGCCAGAGCCACGATGTGCCTTACGGCGAAGGCGTGGCTGACATCAAAGGTTGCCTGGATGAGCTCAAGGCGCAGGGGTTTGAGGGCAACATTTCGATCGAATATGAATACAACTGGGACAACAACGTCCCAGAGGTGACGAAGTGCATTGACTTCGTCCGCAATTACGGCGGGAAGTAGCCTTCGCCGAGGCGGTACGCGGCGGCGGTCCGGAGGCGATGTGCCCGGTTCATCCGGGCGACATCGTGAGGCTGGACGTGCCGTCTGTCATTCCGCTCGACGAACACCTGGCCGCCGCATATTCTTGCGTGCCAGTGATCCGGCGGCCCGCGGGGCCGCGCCAATATGACCATAGCAACAACCATGAAAACCAGTTCCTTGACTCGTCGTCAGTTTCTTAAACGCACCTCGCTCGCGGCCAGCGTCGCGGGCCTCAGCTTCCCCTTCGTCGGCCGCGTGCTCGGCGCCAACGAGAAGATCCGTGTCGCCTGCATCGGCGTCGGTGGCAAGGGAGACAGCGACAGCAGTGATGCCGCAAGATGCGGGGGCGAGATCATCGCTCTCTGCGACGTGGACCAGCGCACCCTCGACAAGAAGGGCCAGCAGTTCCCACAAGCGAAGAAGTATCGCGACTACCGCAAGCTTTTGGACGAGGTGGGCAAGGACATTGACGCCGTCACCGTTTCAACGCCCGACCACAATCATGGCGTGGCCGCCATCCGCGCCATGAAGATGGGCAAGCACTGCTTCTGCCAGAAGCCGCTGGTGCAGAACGTGGAGGAAGCCCGCATCATGCGGAAGCTGGCGAACGAAAAGAAGCTCGCCACTCAGATGGGCAACCAGGGTAGCGCCGAGAACGGCCTGCGTCGCGCGGTGGAAGTCATTCAGGCCGGGGTGATCGGCAAGCCGCTCGAACTTCATGTCTGGAGCAACCGCCCAGTGTGGGCGCAAGGCTACGACCGCCCCGCCGGAAGCGATCCCGTGCCGGATTACCTGGATTGGGATTGCTGGCTCGGACCGGCCGCCAACCGTCCCTACAAGAAGGATGTCTATCACACCTTCCAATGGCGCGGTTGGTATGAGTTCGGCACGGGCGCGCTCGGCGACATGGCCTGTCACACTGTCAACATGCCGTTCCGCGCGTTGAAGCTGGGCTACCCCAACGTGGTCGAGTGCGAACTCGCCTCGCGCGTCTATCCCGAAACCTTCCCGAAGACCTCGCGCATCCGGTTCGAGTTCCCCGAGCGCGAGGGCCTGCCGCCGCTCAAGTTCTGGTGGTACGACGGCAACCCCGGCGACGCGCTCAAGCCGTTGCGTCCAGACGCTGAGACGACCAAGGAAATCCTGTCGACCATGGGCACGCTGCCCGGCTCGGGCGCGCTCATCATCGGCGAGAAGGGCAAGCTGTTCTCGCCGGACGACTACGGCGCCCGGTTCTACGTGGCGATGAAGGGCAAGGAAGAAATGGTCCAAGGCGACAAGGACGAGGCCTGCAAGGCGGTGACGGAATCCATCCCACGCTCGCCCGGTCACATGCAGGAATGGTTCCGCATGATGAAGGAAGGCACGCCCGCCTACTCCAACTTCGACATCGCGGCCTACCTGACGGAGATCATCCTCCTTGGCTGTATCGCGCTGCGTGTGGGCGAAGGCCGCCGCATGGAATGGGACGGCCCGAATATGAAGTCCACCAACCTGCCGGAAGCCGCGCAGTTTGTGAAACGCGCCAACCGGAAAGGGTGGGAGGCGTAAAACTGGCGACACCCTGACTGGCTTTGCCGGTCGGGATTCGGAGAAATTCATCAAACTGCCGGTCCGGGTGACCCCGGGCCGGCAGTTTGCGTTTTTGCCGAGCCTGTGTTCGCTGGAAACTGCTTCTCGCAATGCACTGTTTCTGCCAGCATCGCACGCAATGAGAAACCGGATTCAAATGCGCTGGCTTGCCCCTCTGCTCCTCACCTGGGTCCTCACCCCGCTTGATTGTACGGTTGCCGTGGAAACGAATGCCCCACCCCACGCGCGGTGGGAGAAGGACATAGCGGCTTTCGAGGCGGCGGACAAGACCAACCCACCGCCCACCGGCGCCGTCGTGTTCGTGGGCAGTTCGAGCATCCGGCTCTGGAAGATGGCTGCGGAACAGTTCCCCAGTCACCGGATCATCAACCGCGGCTTTGGGGGCTCGCATCTCTCCGATTCCGTGGCGTTTGCCGGGCGGATCGTGATCCCCTACCGGCCAAAGCTTGTTGTGCTCTACGCGGGAGATAACGACATCGCCTCGGGCAAGACGCCGGAGCAGGTGCGCGATGATTTCAAGGCCTTCGTGGCGAAAGTGCGGGAGGCCCTGCCCGAAACCCGGGTCGCCTACCTCGCCATCAAGCCCAGCTCTTCCCGGCTGAAGTTTTTCGACCGGCACAAGGCGACGAACGACCTCATCCGCGAAGTCATCGCCACCGATCCCAAGCTCATCTACGTGGATACCTGGACACCGATCCTCGATGCCGAGGGGAAACCGCGCGACGAGTTTTTCCTCCCGGACCGCCTGCACCTGAATGACGCGGGCTACAAACTGTGGGCTGGCATTGTAGGCCCGGTGCTCGACAAATTCGTCCCGCCAAGCCCGGAGAGCCGGTAACGGCGGGAAGAAAGACGAGACATGAGCGGCGGCGGCATTCTGATCTTCATTTTCATTGCGGCGCTGGTGATCGCCGCGGCGATCTGCGGAGCGCTGGCGGCAAAGAAACGGCGGGAGGAGATGTCGGCCCTGGCCGCCCGGCTTGGCCTGTCGTTCAATCCGGGAACCGACCGCGCGTTGGCAAGCCGATTCGGTTTCCTGGACAAGCTGGCGCAGGGCAGCAACCGCTATGCGTTCAATGCGCTCTCCGGCGAATACCAGCGGGAGCCGGTGCTGGTCTTCGATTACCACTACGAAACCCACTCGACCAGTTCCAAGGGCCATCGCCAGACACACCATCACTACTTCTCGTTCTTCATCCTGCTCCTGCCGCGGAGCTTTCCGGAGTTGACCATCGTCCGCGAGGGTATGTTCTCGAAGCTCGCCCAGGCGTTCGGCTACGACGATATTGACTTCGAGTCCGCCGAGTTCTCGCGCACGTTCTGCGTCCGGTCAAAAGACAAACGGTTTGCCTACGACGTCTGCAACAGCCAGATGATGGAATACCTGCTGGCCAATCGCGACCTGAGCGTCGAGATCGAGCGCGATGCCCTGGCGCTGGCCTTTGGCACACGGTTGTCGGTGACGGAAATCGAGCGCAACCTCAACCGACTCCTCGAGATTCGCTCGCGCCTGCCGGACTACCTCTTCAACCCCGTCTGACCATGGAATTCCTCATCGTTCTTGGCGTCATTCTTCTGATCCCCGCCGTCTGGGTGATCGTGCAATACAACGGCCTCGTCGGCCTGCGCAACTACATCGCCGAATCCTGGAGCAACGTGGACACGGAACTGAAGCGCCGCTACGACCTGATCCCGAACCTCGTCGCCACGGTGAAGGGCTACGCCGCCCACGAGCGTGGGGTCCTTGAGCGGGTGGTCGAATTGCGCAACCGCTGCGCCGCCAATCACGGGCCGGTGGCCGATCAGGCCCGGGATGAAAACGAACTGGTGGACGCGCTCAAGCGGTTGTTCGCGCTGGTGGAGAACTATCCGCAACTCAAGGCCGACGAGCATTACCTCAAGCTCCAGACCGAGTTGATCAACACGGAGAACCGCATCCAAGCCGCGCGCCGGTTCTACAATGGCAACGTGCGCGACTATCGGAACAAGTGCGAGACCTTCCCAAGCAATCTCGTCGCCAGCATCTTTGGCTTCCAGCCGCACGAGTTCTTCAGCGTGCCGCCCTCGGTGGCGGAGGTGCCGAATGTGGAGTTTGGCAAGTGAATCGCAAGCGACCATGCGCAAGGCCATTGGTTGCGACGATGGTTGGGGCGAGTTTATCAATTTCCTCCGCGCGACCCGTTTCCGCTACGCTGCCGCCGTGAATAAACCGAATCTGGTGTTCCGCAGAACAGTCAGGGCGAGCCGTTCGGCCCCGCTGTGGATCGCCGTATATATGAGGCTGCCATGAAAAACAATCCCACAACCCACCCCCTCAACGCTCTTGGTGCGGCACTCGCGCTCGTGTTGGTTGCCGGTTGCGCATTGTTCGGTCCAGGATCCGCGCGCCACCAGACCAGCAGCGTTGTGGAGTATCTTTATCCCGGCGACCCCCAGCACACGGACACGCCGGGGGTACCCACTCTAGCCCTGCCGCTCCGCGTGGGCATTGCCTTTGTGCCGGCGGAAAGCAGCCGCACACGGGGCAACTACTTCCTGCCTCCAGCTGACCTGCAGTTTTCCGAGAAGGCCAAGATGGCACTGGCAAAGGAAATCAGCGATCAGTTCAGAGAACTGCCCTTCGTCAAATCCATTGAGTTGATACCCTCGGCGTATCTTGTCCCCAAAGGCGGTTTCGCCAACTTGGACCAGATTCGATCCATGATGGGCGTGGATGTCATCGCCCTGCTGTCCTACGACCAGGCGCAATTCACGGACGAAGGCCTCTGGTCGCTGACCTACTGGACGGTGGTGGGAGCCTATGCTGTCCGTGGCGAGAAGAACGACACCAAAACGATGATGGATGCGGCAGTGTATGATATCGCGAGCCGGAGACTTCTCTTTCGTGCGCCGGGCACGAGTCAGGTCAAGGGTTCAGCCGCACCGGTGAACCTGAGCGAGAAGCTGCGGCGAGACAGCGAGCTGGGCCTCCAACTGGCGGCCACGAATTTGGTGGTCAACTTGCAGGAGCAACTCGGCCTGTTTCAGCAGCGGGTGAAGGACGCTCCCGAGGAGTTCAAGATCGTCAAGCGACCGGGCTACACGGGCGGTGCCAGCTTGGAGCCCTTTCATGTGCTGCTGTTGGCCGGGGCCGGCGGGTTGTTCGTTTGGCTGCGTTGGAGTGGCCGCGCTTGAAACCGCGGTCTCCCATCCTGACCTTTGCCGTCGCGGCGTTGGCCCTGCTGACGTTTGCCGAGCCGGGATTGTCGCGTTGGCTGGTCTATGATCGCGAGGCGATACTTGACGGCCAGTGCTGGCGGTTGTGGTCGTGGGTCTTGTGCCATTTCTCGGTCAGCCATCTGTGCTGCGATGTCATTCCGCTGCTGGTTGCTGGCTGGCTCGTGGAGACGCGGCGTTATGCGGGTTACGGCGGCTTGTGGCTGTTTACGCCACCTCTCACCGGTATCGTTCTGTTTCTATCGTGCCCCGAGATGCGGTATCTGGGAGGGCTGTCGAGCATGACGATGGCGACGATCGCGTTGATGGCGCTCCATGGTATTCAAGCGCGCCCGCCGTGGCGTTTCGTCTGCTTGGCGGTCTTGGGGCTCTTGCTCGGCAAGCTGCTATTGGAGGTCGCTTCCAGGACGGGCTTGCTTGCAGCGGCAGGGGAGACGGCATTTGAACCGGTGCCGGCGAGTCATGCCGTCGGCGTGCTGGCCGCCTGCTGGTCTTTTGCCACAGTGATGGTCTGCCACTCTCGAGCACGCGCCCGCCGCCATCCCGATCGCATGGTGGCGGGCCGCTCGTTTCCCAACGCTTGTGTGCCCGGACGCCAGGACTATTTCACAACTGTCGCATCACCTGCGCCGCCGCCGCCACCGTCTGCGTGATGTCCGCTTCGCCGTGCGCTGTGGAGAGAAAGCCGGCTTCGAACTGGGACGGCGCGAGATAGACGCCGGCGTCCAGCATCCCGTGGAAGAACTGTTTGAAGCGTTCGCGGTCTGACTTCATTGCGTCGGTCAGGTTCCATACCGGCTCGCCGGTGAAGTAGGCGCAGAACATCGAGCCACAGCGGTTGAAGGTTACCGGCACGCCGGCGGATGCTGCGGCGTCGCGCATCCCGGCTTCAAGTTGCGCGCCGAGTCGTTCCAGCCGGGCGTACGCGTCTTCCGCTCTCCGCTCTCTGCTTTCTGCTCGCTCCAACGCCCCCAACTCCTCCAGCGCCGCGATGCCCGCCGCCATTGCCAGCGGATTGCCACTGAGCGTTCCCGCCTGATACACCGGGCCGAGGGGCGCCAGGTGATCCATGATGTCCGCCCGCCCGCCAAACGCGCCCACCGGCAAGCCGCCGCCGATGATCTTGCCAAACGTGGACAAGTCCGGCGTGATGCCGAAGCGCTGCTGCGCGCCGCCAGGCGCGAGGCGAAAGCCCGTCATCACTTCGTCAAAGACGAGCAACGCGCCGTGGGCTTGGGTGATCTCGCGCAGGAATTCCAGCCAGCCCGGCTTGGGCACGAACAACCCGGCGTTGCCCGCCACCGGCTCGACGATGACGCACGCGATCTCGTTTCGGTTCGCGGCGAACGCGGCCTTGAGCGGCTCGGTTTCGTTGTAAGGCAACACCAGCGTGTGTTTCGCGAAATCCGCCGGCACGCCGGCGCTGTCCGGGTTGCCGAACGTGAGCGCGCCGCTGCCCGCCTTCACGAGCAGGCAATCCGCGTGGCCATGATAACAGCCGTCGAACTTGATGAGCTTGTCCCGCTTGGTGAAGCCGCGGGCGAGGCGGATGGCGCTCATGCAGGCCTCCGTGCCGGAGTTCGTCATGCGCACCTTCTGCACGCCGGGCACAAGCGAGCAGATGAGCTTCGCCATTGTGACCTCGGCGGGATTCGGAATGCCGAAGCTCGTGCCGTGATCCGCGGCGGCCTTGACGGCGGCGATGATCTTGGGATGCGCGTGCCCGAGAATGGCCGGCCCCCAAGTGCCGACGTAATCAATGTAGTCGTTGCCGTCCACGTCCCACACGCGGCAGCCGCTGGCCCGGTTGACGAAGAACGGTTTGCCGCCGACGGCGCGGAAGGCCCGCACGGGCGAGTTCACGCCGCCGGGAATGTAGTTCAACGCCTCGGCAAAGAGGGCTTCGGATTTAACACGCGAAATCATGGTGTCGAAGCTAGCAATGGGGACGCGAAGACACAAAGGAGAAAGTCGCCGCGCCAGCCCCGGGATCACCTATGAGCCTTCTTCCGGGTTCATAATGGGTAAAGGTTGAGCTTGCCGCAGAAGCACAG